>JAFDVT010000424.1 GCA_018268875.1 Acidobacteriota bacterium | reverse complement strand
GTTAGGTTGCACAACCGTGATGGCCTGCCCCATGTAGCAATCAGCCGCAGCAACGAAAACAACGCGGCCAAGCCGAACGCCGGATGCCTCGATCTTGCGCAGATGGTCTTTTGCCCACTGTTCAGCAACATCGGCAGCGCCGTTGATAACCACCGCAAACTCGCCGGAGCCATCTGCGCCAATCATCTGCCCGCAAGCTCTCCCTCCGCTTTTTATTTCGTAAGTCAAAACCCCGCCGATCATGTTTCCTCCTATGCAACCTAACAGTTCATTCAAGCCGACGCCTACGGCGCGGCTTAACTCAGGCGTTATGTTTCACTCGGCCCACTGTCAAGCCAGACGGGATTTGCAGCAAAGCAATCACCCGACCATGCCATGCGCTTGATTCTCTCCAGCGCCTTCGGCCACTTCGCGGTAATTGCCTTGTTCACGCGCGGCCAGTCTGTCGGCCAACTGGAACGAATCGCCAGCGCGTAGGTCTGCGCAATCTGTCGCTGATTGCAGCCTTGCCGAATCTCGTTCTCTATTGTTTCTTCCACAGCCACAATCTCGGTTCGCATAGGTCTAGCTCCGGTGAAACATAACTATTCGCTCAAGCGGACGCCTATGGCGCCGCTTAGCTCAAGCGTTAGCCTTCATTCCCGCGATACATCGTCGCGGGCGGGACGGTGAAAAAGTGCGGTTCGCCATCCAAGTCAACCACTTCGCCGTCGCCTACATATACCTCGTTTGGCGGCTTATGTGGCACTGCGGCATTTAGGTCACGGATAAGCGGCTCATTAACTGCCGTGTTGGCAATGGCGCGAATTTCTGCACCAGTCATTTTCTGACTGGAGGCTTCGTAGCGACGACAATTGACCCAAAAGTATCGCGATGTCGGTCGGTTCATTTGCATACTCCTAAAGGCTAACTATTCGCTCAAGCGGACGGCTGCGGGTCGGTTGCGGTAGACTGTCAGGCATTGCGGCAGCCGCCGCTTAGCTCAGGCGTTAGACCGCACTCCGCGTCAGCAAGATTTCGCATTCGCGGCGCAATCGTGCGGTGTCGTGATGCTGCACAAAAGAGAGCAAAACCCTTAGCGCGTCCCGGTCAATGCCAAGACTGAAAACTGGGTCGTGCTGGCTGACAAGCAAGCGGCAGCATTCCCGCATGCGTTCCAGTTCCAACCGCGCGGATGCGTTCTCTCGCTCCGCAGTCCAGCGCCGCGCTGCGTCCGTGTTGCTTGGGTACATCCCAAAATCGTTCACTTATTTAGCTCCGTGTTGGTTGCGGTCTAACAATTCGCTCAACCCGACGCCGCTTCGGGGTAGCTCGGAATGTGATGCGCCACGGCGGCGGCGCGGGTTAGCTCAGGCGTTAGCACTCAAAAGAAGATTCCATGCGCTTACTCGTCATGGCTTGGTCGGCTGTTGCCGTCTACAACAACACACTTGGCGTCCATGCCTAACCACTCATTCGAGGCGGACGGCTTCGCCGCCGCTCAATTCCAGCGTTATGCGGCAATGTCTGCCATCCCGGCCTTCAATTCGTTCGCCTGTTTCTCGGCCTTGTCTGCAACCGCGCGGAAATAGGCAAGGATCGCTTTCCTCTCGATCGAGACAAACCGTTCGTACCGCGCCATCAGGCCACACTCGCAGCCGTCCACAATCTCGCCGCCGTCGATAAGCGTTGCGGTAACCGACTCAACGCCACTCTCGAACACGTAGGACTTTGGCTTGGCCTGAGAGCGGGTGGTGTATGCCGCTCGTTCCTCTTCGGTCAGGTCGCCCGAATCAATCGCCACGTGGGTTCGGCCGCACCGGCAGGTGATGCTCGGCCCGCCAACCCCGACGCCAAATTGATCCAGCCATTCTTTCGATGCTTCAGCCATTTCATATCTCCGTGGTGGTTGCCGCCTAACAGTTCATTCCAGCGGACGGCTTCGCCGCCGCTTAATTCAGGTGTTAGGTTTCACAACCGCAGCGCCGTATCGGGGCCGATAGATCACAACCGCCAGCGGCAGCGGAAGCCCATGATCGGCATCACCGAACTTCGGGCGACCCCGCACAAATCGGACCTCTGCGACCTCAAGACACAACTCATGAAACCACCCTGTATTCGTCCTAGCTGGTATCAGGCAAACAGTCGTCGCGCCGCGCCTGCTCTCATAAAGAGCGCGTGACAGCCATCGCGGCACATCACGGCCATACGGCGGGTTCATCCAGTTCCTGCGCGCCCACGGTTGCACTAGGCCGTCTTCATTCTTAGTCCAAAAAGCGGAGCATTTGGCGTTCTCTGCGGTTGCGGCAACGTCCATCTCAAACCGAAACTCCTCGTGCAGCGGTAAGTACAGTTCCTGCGGCGTCGGCCACTCAACCGTCTTGCTCAAGAAACGCTTATCAAAGTCAGCCACGCGTAGTCCTTCTGGTGTCGTCGCAAGTGAAACCTAACAACGCGTTGCAGCCGATGCCGCTTCGCGTCACGGCTGAACTTGGTCGTTAGGCCGCATCGGTGGCTTCGTGATTCGGCCAAACGTCCGCGACACTGATCCTGCACGCCCGACACCAAGACTCAATTTGCTCCGGCGTTATTCGCGAGCGCAAAGTTTCTTTGTTCGCGACCTCTTGTCTACTGCATCCAATTGCGGCCGCGATGGTTAATTGAGTTATGCCAGCGTGCTTCCGGGCGAAAATCAGGTTCCCCATCAGTTCGGAGTAAAAGCTGTCTAGCGGTAGCTGGTTCATAATTCCTCGCATTAGGGTCATATCAAGGTGTCCATTGCATCCGCGTAGTGGGCGCTAACTGCTCAATCCAGCCGATCGGCGCTTCGCGGCGCGGCTTAATTCAGGTGATGGCGCCGATGAGGATGTTGACGCGCCGGTTGCGCTCCATCGCCTGCGGCCACACGCGCATGACGTCCAGATCCTCACCGTTGCACGAGTCGGTCGGCGCCGGCGCCATCCACCGCAATTCCGGGTGCGAGCACCCATGCACCACGAGGTTCTGGAACTGGTTGATGTAGGGATCGTCGAACCGCGCGCGCTTGACGCCACCGCAAGCCGCGGCGTTGGCCTCGAGTTGCCGCATGAAGCCGATGGCGTAGGCGCAGCGCTCCACTGGGGTCTTGGGCCGATCAATCGTGGTCATCGTCGATCCCTTCCTCGCGGTCGGCGCGTTGCGCGGCCCGCGTTGAGCCGATGGCCACCAGGCCGCCGATGGCGACGTGGATCCCGTAAAGGTACGGGCCGCCGCCGATGAACATGCCGCAGGCGGCGAGGAGCGCGACGCCAGCCAGGCGGTCGCGCAGGGTTGCTTCGGTGGGCTTGGCGTTCATGCTTCCTCCGGCGGGTTGGCTTCGACCTTGAGCGTTTTCCAAGTCTGTACCTCGAGGTCGTACTCATCCACCGCGTAAAGCGCTGGCTCTGCTTCCGCCTGCTCGCGCGTGCAGTTGTCGCACGTCACGAGCTTGCGGACGGTGTCGACGCATTCGGCGCCGATCAGCGCGCGCGCCTTCGGGATGGTGATGGGATCTGGCAGGTCGGTGACGGTGCCATCGGCGCGGATTAACTGCCTCACTGGGCACCTCCCAGGCACAGCGGCCCAACGCACAGCACGAACGCCAGCAGTATGAAGCTGCCGGCGGCGAGGTTGATGAGGATTTTCTTGGGGGTCGACATGGGCGGTCTCCTACATGCGTCCGTGGTAGCGACCCTCGCCGGTGCCGGCGTCGTCGCAGGTGGCGAGGCTGGGGGTGTCGTCGTGGTCGCCGAACTCCTGCCGTTCCCACGCAGCATCGGCTTCCCACTCGTTGTAGATGTCGGTGGCGGCGCTCACCACGTCGTCCTCGGTGAACTCGTCCCCGTCGCGCATGAGATCCGCGCGCGCTTGTTGCATGGCTGCCTTCATCGCCCGAGCGTTCATTACGGCCTTCTCCTTCGGTTGGACACGACGGCACGATAGGGTACAAAACTTCCTGTTGTCAAGTGTTGTCATCCTCAAACGCCGATGCTATGTTCACGGCATGGCCATCAACGCTGTTTCCGCTACTTTCCTGCTGCCGTGCGGCTGCGCGTTGCAGCACACCATCACGTTCGCCAAGTCTCGGCCTGGCCAGCGCCAGCACGCATCGTTCAAGCTGCAGCTGCTCGCGGCCGCCGAGGTCATCGACGAGCGGTTCAAGCAGATGGCGGCCGAACACGTCTGCAAGAGGAAAACGACCCGTGGATGAACTGCTCCCACCGCAAGCCTTCCAGATGGGGCTGCCTGACGCTCGCCGCATGGACATACCGGAGCGCGAACTGCCGGCCGAGGTGACGCTGCTGTGCCGCACCATCATCAACTTCGCTCGCGGCCCGAACGGCGAGAAGGCAAGGCACGCGCAGATCGCCGAACTGGTGGGGGTGTCTCCGCACACGCTCAAGTCCTGGCGGATGCCGCGCAAGCGCTCGCGTCACCGCAAGTCGACGAACGCGCGCAATATCCAGTACGCGGCGCTTTACTGCCTGCGCGTGCTGGCCTCCAATCCTAAAGGGGTGGCCAAGGCCATCTGGGAATCGTGATGGAACCCGAACTGGT
>JAFDVT010000423.1 GCA_018268875.1 Acidobacteriota bacterium | reverse complement strand
GCTTCCTACACGCTGCGGTTCTATTCGAACGACGGGACACTGGCTCTGCCGTTCGAAGGGGAAACCGGACGTCTGGAATCGCTGTCGGGCACGATCCCGGTGGGCGGTTCGCGGACGATCGTGACGACGGGTACGACCACGACGTTGAGCCAGGGCTGGGCGGAGTTGACGAGCACACAGAATATCAGCGGGCTTGGCATCTTCCGGCAGCGTGTGACGGGACGTCCGGACCAGGAAGCGGCGGTTAGCGCCGTGACGCCTTCGGCCCGGTTCGTGCTGCCCTACGACAACACGCAGGGCTTTGTGTCGGGCATCGCGATCGCCAATACGACGGCCGGTGCGCGCGCTGTGTCGGTTACGCCGAAGGGCGAAGACGGCGTCGGTCTGATCACCGATAGCGTCAACCTGCCTTCGCGTGGCCAGACGGCGTTCACGTTCTCGGACCGGTTCCGGGTGGTGGCGGCTCGCCGCGGCGCGGCGGAATTCTCGTCGGCCGGCGCGGACTTTGCGGCTCTGGGACTGCGGTTCAACACGGGCGGCGCGTTTACCTCGCTGCCGACGTTGAATGTTCCGCTGACGGCGCCTACGGCCGAAGTGTCGCAGGTGATTTCGCAGGTGGCCGACGGTGGCGGCTGGAAGACGGTGATCACGCTGGTGAACCTCGATTCGCAGCCCGCGCCGTTTGCGCTGCGGTTCTGGCGCGCCGACGGTTCTGCTCTGGTGATGCCGTTGCAGGGCGCGTTGTTGAGCGGCGTGAATACGGCGCTGGTGGAAGGTACGATCCAGCCCGGCGGCACGTACGTCATCGAAACCCTCGGTGGCGAAACGGCTCTCGTGCAGGGTTGGGCGCAGTTGACGAGCGCGCGGAACGTGAGCGGGTTGGCGGTGTTCCGCCAGCGCGTGACCGGCCGTCCGGACCAGGAAGCGGCGGTGACGCTGACCTCCACGGGTTCGCGGATGGTGCTGCCGTTCGACAACACGGGCGACTTCACCACGGCGATGGCGCTTGTGAATTCGAGCTCGACGCTCGGGTCCACGATCGCGGTTGTCATTCGTGACGAAAACGGCATCCAGATCGGGTCGGACACGATCAGCCTGGGTAGCCGCGCGTATGTCCCGTTCGCGTTGACGGACCGCTTTGTGCCCACCCGGGCGCGGCGCGGCACGATCGAGTTCAACTCGACGACGCAGATCACGGGGCTCGGCTTGCGGTTCAACAACACGGGCGCGTTTACGTCGTTCCCGGTGTTGCGGAAGTAGCAGGACGAAGTTCGCTGCAATGAAAAAGGGTTGGGGCGGAGTTGCCGGACAGGCGATTCCGCCCCTTCTCCGTCTTAGGACGCTACAGTGAAGGAAACGCCTGTGTTGCTGCGCAAGTTTTGTATTGCCGCCGTTGTTCTGTCGTTGTTGCTGTGCTCCGTCTTTGCCGACCATCAGCAGACGGTGGAGCGGGTGTTTGCCGAAATCCGTCACGGAAAGCTGGAGAATTCGGCATCGCTGGTGCGGCTGGGAGAAGCGGCGGTACCCGAAATCGCGAAGTACGCGGCGGACTCCGACGTGGGAGTTCGCGGGGAGGCGCTCGCCGTATTGCAGCAGATTGGCGGGGACGCGGCCTGCCGCGCGATGGAGCCGTCGCTAAACGATTCGGCCGCGGACATTCGCGCCAAGGCGATTTACGCCTACTTCCAGCGTTGCGACCATTCTCAGGTTCCGTGCGAGTACTTGCTGCCGGGGGTGGCGAAGGCGCAACCATCGGCTCTGGCGATTGCGGCGGCGGGGTTCTGCGCGGCGGCGGAAGAAGACGCGACCACTCTGCTCACACGGATGCTGAAGGGCAACGTATTCGTACGCATGGAGGCGGGGTCCGCGCCGATTGTCCCTCGAAACCTGGCCGCCTCGGTGGGATTGCGGATCGCCGGGCAGGAGGCGCAGGAGGTGCGCATCCGCGCGGCGCTGCATTCGAAGGCGTCGGTAGCTGAGCCCGAGTTCGTGCTGCGGGTGCTGACGGATCTGCCCGACGCGATGGCCAAAGAGGCGCTGCCGTTGCTGTCAGACGAGCGTCCATTGCCGGGATCGCCTGCCGGGGGCCGGCGGTTACAGGATGCGGCCGTCGATGCCTTCATCGCGAGGCTACACTTGCGGACCGCGTTCGAGCACGGCCGCCCGAGGCGGTACCTGCCGGAAGAGATCGAACAGGTTCGCGCGGCGGCGTCCGCGGCGCTTCCCTAAAGTTCCTGTGTTGTGATTTTTGTCCCTGTTTCCGTATCCGGTAGCAGGAGACCAAAAATTGCAATGCCCACGACTTTTAACAAATATCCACCGCATAAATTAACCGTCGGCGACGATGGGAGTTTTGTCGTAAAAGGCGGCGAATGCCTGAGCAAATACACATGGGCCATCAAAGGTTCGTGGGGGAATGAAAGCGACTGGAACCAGTTCCGGCGGCCGGGTTCCGGCGGAAGTCCCGTCAAAATCGACAACCTCAACCTGATCTACACCGGCGAAACTTTGATTTACCTGCCGCTGTACAAGCCCGGTAGGGGCGGCAACGGCGGAGGCGGGCAGATCGGCATCGATCCGGTGAATCCGAATCCGAACAACGGAGGCGGCGGCAATAGCCAGACGGTGGTGTCGTTTCCGATGTTCCGCAAGGAAACGAAGCTCAAAACCACGGGCAATTTTTTGTACCAGTTCATTGTGACCGCCGAAGGCGAGGTGCAGGCGGAAGGCGTGACGGTGCGCATGGGCGACCCCAACGTCTTCGGCCAAAGCGTCGCCGAGGAGATTGGCGAGACGTGGTCCTATGCCACGGATAAAAGCGTCACGATGGACGACCTGACGAGCGTCGCGAAGAATTTCATCAACGGTACGAAAGAGCAGTTCAACAACGCGCTGGGAGAACTGGTGAGTTACGAGGTGAAGCGTAGCCAGACGTTCCCCGGGGCCGTGATTCAGACCACCGGCCGCCTGGAATCATCAGCAACGCCCGTGGTTCTGACCGCGACGTTTTACCGCAAGGGGACGTTCGACTTTCGCGGGTCGCCGGTGGCGTACCAGGGCAAGTTCAGCGTGACGGTAAAGGTCGGGCTGAGCCAAGAGGGCTGGGTGAATGTTCTGGAACGGCTGAACATCGTGCTGGCCGTGGGCGCGACGCTCGGTACGGTGGCGCTGCTCGACTGGCTCGTGGACAACGCGCAGGATCGCGGCGACAAGACCGCGTACGCCACCTGGTACGCGCGAACGTACGTCACGGCGGTGTTCGACCACGATGTGTTCCGGTTGCCGTATCAACAATCCATGCTGCGGGGGGCGCGGGAAATGGTTGTGGCCGCGATGGAAGACGTTATTCTGGACATGCGGCAGTTGGGGATCGACGTGCCGGTGGGATCGGTGCCGGAGTACGAGCAGATTCCCAGCAACTTCTGGTTCCCGGCGCGGGGGGCGCTGAAGACGTACGAACAGATCGTGATCGCGCAGGCGGGGGGCGACGAGTACACGGCCAAGTCGCGGCTGGAGCGGGAGGCGCTGGCTCGCGCCGAACAAAAGCTGGGCGTCTGAGTTACTGCTTGGCGGCGGGGCGGCGGTAAATCGTCTGAAAGTCCGGCTTATTGCCGAAGGTCAGCGTGCTGCCGCTTTCGGTGGTGCCGTGCGGGATGCGGTTGGACCCCAGCTTTCCGGGCGACTGTACTTCGGTGCCGGGGTCCGAGGTCTTCATGCGGTCCTCACGCTTGAAGCGAGGCTGTTTCGACGGCGGACGGAAGTCGATGCGGTTGATGTCTTCTTTGCGAATGGCGAGTTGCGTCTTGTCTTTGATGACAACGATGCGCTCGCTATTCGCTTCGTCCATACGGACGACAAGGGGTTGGATCGAACCGGATTTGTAGACGCGAAGTTCGGTGCCCGAGTCGATGTTTGCGACCTTCCACCAGGTGTCCTCGCCGGCGCTTTCCTGTGCGAAAAGCATGACGGCGGCGACGGTGAGGAACTGCACCAACATGGGATTTACCCCGCTTTTTCGAGCAGACTGATGTTGATCTTCTGCTGCACGACCATTTCCTTGGTGACGACGAATTCCCGGACCTTCTTGTAGGACGGGACGAAGTACATCAGGTCGAGCATCAGCTCTTCGATAATCATGCGCAGGCCTCGCGCGCCGACTTTGCGTTCGAGCGCCATCAACGCGATGGCCTCCATGGCTTCGTCGGTGAACTTGAGGCGGACGTTTTCGAACTCGAACATCTTCTGGTACTGCCGGACGATGGAGTTCTTGGGCTTGGTGAGGATCTGGATCAGCGCGTCCTTGCTGAGGTCCTCGAGGACGCCAACCACCGGCAGACGCCCGATGAATTCGGGGATGAAGCCGAAGCGGATGAGGTCCATCGGCTGGGCCTGGCCGAGGAGTTCGGAATCGCGCTTGGCCATCGAGCGGCGCATTTCCATCGCGCCTTCCTCGCCGGCGCCAAAACCCATCGTCTTGGTGGCGGTGCGCTTGGCGATCACCTTTTCGAGTCCCACAAAGGCGCCACCGCAGATGAACAGGATGTTGGTGGTGTCCACCGGGGTGAATTCCTGGTGCGGATGCTTGCGTCCACCCTGCGGCGGGACGTTGGCGACCGTGCCTTCCAGGATCTTCAGAAGCGCTTGTTGCACGCCTTCGCCCGAAACGTCGCGGGTGATGGACGGGTTTTCGTCCTTGCGGCAGATCTTGTCGATTTCGTCGATGTAGATAATGCCGGTCTGGCAGCGCTGGACATCCCAATCGGCGTTCTGGAGCAGGCGCAGGATGATGTTTTCGACGTCCTCGCCGACGTAGCCGGCTTCGGTTAGCGTCGTGGCATCGACAATGGCGAACGGTACGTCCAGGATACGGGCCAGGGTCTGCGCGAGCAGAGTTTTACCGGTGCCGGTGGGCCCGATGAGCAGGATGTTGGACTTGGCCAGTTCGACATCCGCGCCCCGCTGCTTGTTCATCTGGATGCGCTTGTAATGGTTGTAGACGGCCACGGCGAGCTTGCGCTTGGTGGCTTCCTGCCCGATTACGTACTGATCGAGATATTCCTTGAGTTCCAGCGGCTTGGGAAGCTTGTGCGGACCGGTGTAGGTCTGCTCATGACGGTCGTCTTCGAGAATGGAATTGCAGACGGCAATGCATTCGTCGCAGATGTAGGCGCGCGGGTAATCGCTTGGGGAAGAGATCAGTTTACCGACAGCGTCTTGGCTTTTGTGGCAAAACGAACAGCGAAGCGATTCATCGGCACCCGTACGTTTCACCAAGTGAGCTCCTTCAAGACTGCAGTAGAAAACATTGGCAGATGCAGCAACTTCAGTATAACAAAGCCGTCATTTCGCTAATAGCAGGGAAATGCCTAAGGGTACTGGGGTACCCTTAGGCGCTCCTAAGCTGTTTGCGCTTAAGCCTCTTTGGCTTCTTTGCGGGCTTGATCGAACAGCAGGTTCAGGGTCTTTTCGGTGCGGATCTGGGCGGCGATGCGGCCGAGGACGCCGTTCTTTTCGAGGTCCATGCGGACCTGCGCCACCGGCTTGCGCTGCTGGCGGGCGAACCGCTGTACTTCCTTGTCCACCTCGTCCTGCAGGGCGACGACATTTTCGCGTTCGGCGATCTTGTCGAGCAGCAGGGACGCCTTGACGTCGCGCGTGGCGCGGTCCTTTTGGGAATCGCGGAGCTTGCCCCAGTCCAGGTTCATCTTGGACACATCGATGCCCTGGGCGGCGAGGGACGAAAGCTGCTGTTCGATGTTGTTCTGCACCTGGCGGTCGACGTAGGCGTCGGGCACGGGGAAGGGATGGGAATCGACGAGCGCGTCCAGAATCTGGGTTTTCGCTTCGCCTTTGGCTTCGTTTTCCCGTTCGCGGAGGATGGAGGCGCGGATGGCGCCCTTCAATTCTTCGACGTTCTTGTAGTCGCCGAGGTCCTGGGCAAACTCGTCATCGACGGCCGGGAGTTCCTTGCGGCGCAGGACGTTGAGCTTCATCAGGAAGCGGACGGTGCGGCCGGCGAGGTTCTCTTCGGCGTAGTCTTCGGGGTAGGTGACGTCGAATTCCTTCTCGTCGCCGGGGCTCATACCCACGAGGTGTTCGTTGAATTCCTTGACGGCGTCGGCGTCGCCGACTTTGAGCTGCAGGTCGTCCCGTTCGACGGGCTTGGCGGCGCCGGAGACGCTCTTCAGGTTGACGGAGGCGTAGTCGCCGTCGGCGGCGGGGCGCGGGTCGATGTTGATGTATTCGGCGCGCTGTTCGCGGATGCCTTCGAGGCGCTTGTCGACGTCCTCGTCGCTCACCACGGGTTCGGTGTACTTGACGGCGACGCCGCTGTAGGTGCCGAGTTCGAATTCGGGGGCGACCTCGAATTCCACCTTGAAGTGGAGCTCTTCGCCGTCGTGGAAGTGCAGGTCGACGATGTTGGGCCGGCTGACGACTTGCAGGTTTTCCTTCTTGAAGGTTTCTTCGAGGTACTTGGGAATGAGCTGGTCGACGGTTTCCTGCCGGATCTCATTCGGGAAACGGCTCTTCACGAGTGACAGTGGAGCTTTGCCGGGGCGAAAGCCGGGCATCTTTGCCTTTTTGGCGATGTCCGCGACTACCTTTTCCATCTGTTCGGCGACAGCGGGGGCCGGAACAGTAATCTCCAAACTATGCTTGCAACCTTCGACGAGAGCCAAGTGAAATTTCCTCTGGTGAATGTACTGCTGGGATGGCAGGGAGGCCGGAATCCGCACTGGCATGTGCGGAGGCCGCTTTCACTATACTATCAACATGCCCAAAATTTGGGAACCGGGGCGCGCCGGGTCGTTTTTGAAACGTTTGGATGGGTTACGTCCCGACAGTAGACCGGCATGGGGAAAGTTCACGCCCGATGGCATGTTGTTCCACTGCACGGCGGGGATGCGGATGGCGTTGGGGGAATTGGAAGTTCTGCCGAAGGTTTCGTTTCTGGCGGCGTGGCCGGTGAAGAAGCTGATCATTTACGTGGCGCCCTTTCCGAAGAACGCTCCGACAGCGCCGGAGCTGTTGCCGTCCTCGCCACCGAAGTTCGAAGAGGAAAAGGCGAGGTTCGCGGAGACGCTGGATCGTTTACTGGCTGCCGCGGAGGATCCGGACTTCCGGTGGGCGCCGCATGCGGCGTTCGGACGGCTAACGCCAACGGATTGGGGATGCCTGATCGACAAACACGTCGAGCATCATTGGAAGCAGTTCGGGATCTGAGGCCAACAATTACATCAAGTCGTCCCCGCGAAGCTGGCGCTGGCCGTGGAATATCCGATGAACAAAAACGGTTCGCGACGATTCGTCAATGCTGAAGATGATCCGATGGGAATAGTAGATCAGATGCCGACCTTCGATTCCGGCATCGGCCGCCTCGGGAATCATCGGGCAACGCCAGGGATTGCGCTCAAGGGAATAAACGGCTTGTATCAGACCTCGAAACCATTTCTTGGCGGCGCCGGGCTCACGGTTCAGGTCGCGAATTCGACTGACATATTCCTCGGCATCCAGAAAGGCGCTATCCGCCAGTTCAATCCTGAAGTCCAAGCTTTTCCTCAAGCTCGGCGAACGCTTCGCGCGCAGGGCGGGTGCGCCCGGCTTGCACGTCCGCTACACCTTGACGGATTGCGGCCACACACTCCAGATATTCCAGGCGATCCGTCATCTCCTGGTAAGTCTTAGCGCTTTGCAAAACTATCGCCGAACCCTCGTCTGAAGTAACCAGGACAGGCTCGCGATCGGATGCTACTTTGCGAACGAAATCGCCCAAGTTTTGTTGCAACTCGGTGAGAGAAAGAGAACTCCGCGTGGCATCCATGTCTTTGACCGTTACAGTAACAAATTCCTTAGTGCTTGCTTCCTACCAGAACCGGTTCCGGTTCCTGCGGAAGGTGCGGAGTCGCCCGCTTTTCCTTGCCGCCGCGACGGCGCTTCCACCAGTTCTGGAACTCCGACAGGTACATGTAGTAGCAGGGCGTCAAATAGAGCGTTACCAGTTGCGAGAACAACAAGCCGCCTACGACGACCAGACCGAGTGGCTGGCGAGCCTCGCCGCCTGCGCCGTAGCCGACCGCGATCGGGACCGCGCCCAACAACGCCGCCATCGTCGTCATCATGATCGGACGGAAACGAACCAGGCAGCCCTGGTAGATCGCTTCGCCCGGCGTCATGCCTTCTTCTTCCGCCTGCAACGCGAAGTCGATCTGCATGATCGCGTTCTTCTTCACGATACCGATCAGCATGATGAGGCCGACGAAGGCGTAGATGCTGAGGTCCAGGTTGAAGATCCACAGTGTTACCAGCGCGCCGAAGCCCGCCGAGGGGAGGCCGGACAGAATCGTGATCGGGTGGATAAAGCTCTCATACAGGATGCCGAGCACGATGTAGACGACGGCGATAGCGATGGCCAGCAGGATCCACAAGTTCGACAGCGAACCGTGGAACGCCTTGGCCGAACCCTGGAACGTCGAGCTTACGCCTTCGGGAATGGTGCGGTTTGCGGCTTCCTGCACTTCGTCTAGAACGGTGCCTAATGCGTTGCCGGGAACGATGTTGAACGCGACCGTCACGGCGGGCAACTGGCCGTAGTGGCTGACCGACAAGGGGCCGGTGTCAAGCGTAACTTTGGCGAGCGAATCGAGCGGGATGAGCTTGCCGTCCGCCGACTTGAAGTACAGCATCGAAAGGAACTTGGGATCCTGCTGGTACTGCGGCAGGAGTTCGAGCAGCACCTTATATTCGTTGGTCGGCGAGAAGATCGTGGAGGCCCAGCGCGGACCGTAGGCGTCGTACAGCGCGTTTTCGATCTGCGTGACGTTCAACTGCATGGCCGCCGCGCGGTCGCGGTCGACGTTCACCTGGATTTGCGGGCTCTTGATCTGCATGTCGGTGGACACGTCGATCAACGAGGGGATCTTTTCGAGTTCGTGACGGAAGGCTTCGGCGGCCTCGTAGAGCGCCTCTTTATCGGGCGAGTACAGCGTGTACTGATACTGGCTCTTGGACACGAGTCCACCGATGCGGACCACGGGCGGGTTCTGCGGGTACACCTTCATGCCGGGCAGGTTCGACAACTGCGGGCGGAGGCGGGCGATGATGCCGTCCACCAGCATGTCGCGTTCGTGGCGGGGCTTCAGGTGGATCACGAGTTGGCCGACGTTGGTGCCGCCGAGCGTGGTGGAGGTGGCGCCGCCCAGGCTCGAGACAAGCGAATCGACGGCCGGGTCCTTGCGCACGATGTCCGCCACCTGCTGCTGGTATTCCGCCATCTGCACGAACGAAGTCCCTTCGGCGGCTTCGGTGTTGATCACCATCTGGTCGGTGTCCTGATCGGGAATAAAGCCCTTGGGGACGATGACGAACAAATGTACGGTGGCCGCGAGGATGGCGAGCGAAACGGCCATGGTCAGAAGGCGGCGGCGCAGCACCCATTGCAGGCTGACGTCGTAGACGCGCAGCATCTTGTCGAAGAAGCTTTCGGTGACGCGGTAGAACCAGCCTTGCTTGTCGTCATCCGAATGCTTCAGGAAGCGGCTGCAGAGCATCGGCGTGAGCGTCACCGACACGACGCCGGAGATGAGGATCGCGACGCAGATGGTGACTGCGAATTCGTTGAACAGGCGCCCGAGGACGCCGCCCATGAACAGCACGGGGATGAATACGGCGGCGAGCGACAGGGTCATCGAAACGATGGTGAAGCCGATTTCCTTGGACCCGTCAAAGGCCGCCTGCATCGCCGGTTTGCCCATTTCGAGGTGGCGCACGATGTTTTCGAGCATCACGATCGCGTCGTCCACGACGAAGCCGATGGCGAGGATCAAGGCCATCATCGAAAGGTTGTCGAGTGAGTAGTTGCACAGGTACATCACGGCGAACGTACCGATGATCGAGAAGGGCAGGGCCAGCGACGGGATCAGGGTAGCCGAGAAGTTGCGCAAGAAGACGAAGATGACGCCGACGATCAAAGCCAGCGTCAGCACCATGGTGAACTTGACGTCGTTGTACGATTCGCGGATGGTGTCCGAACGGTCGTAAAACATCTGCATCT
>JAFDVT010000422.1 GCA_018268875.1 Acidobacteriota bacterium | reverse complement strand
CGCTCTTCGGGTGGACTCCCACTAACTCCATCTCCTCGCGGAACGGTTCGCGGGGCAACAGCGGGCTCAGGTCTTCGAGCGGCGGCGATACGAACTTGCCTTCCGCGGTGACGGCCAGCGCCAGCTTCGGCACCAGCAATTGCGCCGGATTCATGGGAACCTCGCACAGGATCGGGCCGGGCGTGTTGAGAACCCGTTCGATCGCTTGCGGCGTGTCTTCCCAGGAGTCGATCTTTGTCGTCGCGAAACCAAACGCCGCGGCAACCTTGCCGAAGTCCGGGCAACTGACGCCGGAATCGGGGTCCGCGCCCGAGTAACGGCCGAACATGGCCTTTTGCGTGTGCTTGATCGACAGGTACGCGCCGTTGGTGAACAAAAAGAGCTTGATCGGAAGCTTATGATGGACCGCCGTCTGCATCTCCTGGAGGTTCATCATGATCGAACCGTCGCCGGAAATTAGGATGATGCGTTCGCCGTCGCCCTTGGCAAGAGCCGCGCCGATCGCGCCGGGGAGGCCGAAGCCCATCTCGCCGAGTCCCGTGGAATAGACGACTCGCTGCCCCTGGCGCAGACGGAGCGCCTGGAAACTGCAGGTGCAGGCCGTGCCCGCGTCGAGCACAATGGTTTCGTTGTCCGCAAAATGGTTCGACAGTTCGTCGATAAAGCGATAGGAATTGACGTAGCCGGGTTCGATGGGGTGCGCGGCGGCCTCAATGAGCGGGTAACGGTCGCGCCAGGTGGAACATTTGGCGATCCAGTCTTCGTGGTTGACGGCCTGCGCGAGTTCCGCGATTTCGTTGCGCGCGCCGGCAGGCGACAGGAGTTCCCGAAGGAAAGTTCCAGCGTCCGCCTCGACGCCGAGGTCGAGGATATTCGAAAGCTTGGCGATCTCGGTGGGATCGATATCCACCATCACCTTTTTGGCGGCGCGGGCGAATTCGGAATGCTCATAGCCGACCTGCGGAATGGCGAGGCGAGTTCCGATGGCAATCAGAAGGTCGCAATTCTGGAGTACGAAGTTCGCGCAGCGCTGGCCGTACACTCCGGCGTGGCCGAAGTGCAGCGGATGATCGGTGGCCAGCAGATCGCAACCGTTCCAGGCGGTCAGGTACGCGGCGGGGAACTGCTCGACAAGCTTCGCGACCAGATCCTGCGCATTTGCCAGGCGAATGCCGTTGCCCAGCCAGAACACGGGGCGTCGCGCTTGTGCGAGAAGCTCGCGAATCTGCGCGACAGCGGTTGCAAGGCTGGCAGAGGCCGCCGCGGGTGGCGCGGTGAACCCTTCGAGCGCCTCGGGATCGATCTGCGCCGCCTGGATGTCCACCGGAATGTCGATCCAGACCGGGCCGGGACGTCCGTCAAAGGCCAGATGCAGCGCCTTTTCGAGATGATACCGGATGGTTTCCGGGCGGTCGACGAGCGCGGCGTACTTGGTAAAACCTTTCACCGTATCGACGATGTTGAAGCCCTGTACGCCCCACATCCGAAGGGGGTTCGACGGGTGCGCGTGCACCGACTTCTCCTGGCCGGAAAGGATGAGGCAGGGGATCGAGTCGGCCCAGGCGTTGAGGACGCCAATGATCGCGTTGGCGGCGCCCGGTCCGGCGGTGGTCATCATGACGCCGAGGTTGCCGGAGACGCGGGTGTAGGCGATGGCGGCCATCAGGCCGGCCTGTTCGTGATGCGGGCAGACGTAGGAAAGGTCCGGGTGATAGGCGACCGAATCGAGCAGGTGCGCGCTGCCGGCGCCGGAGATCGCAAAGATGTGGCGGGCGTTGTGGGCGGCGAGGGTTTGCGCGACGTAGTCACTGAGTTTCATGCGGTCTTTCCTTCTTGGTCTGCGAGGGCTCGTTCGGCCCAGCGAATGGTGCGTGCGAATCCGTCTGCAATGCTGGTGCGCGGTTCCCAACCGAGCGCGCGGAGGCGGCCGATGTCGGGGCAACTGCGCGAGATCGTGCTGGGAATGTACGTGCTGGCGTCGTCGCGGCGGGCGTATTCCACTCCCAGTCCGCGTTCCGGGTACAGGCCGCACAGAATGCCGGCAAGGTTGCGGATGGAGGTTTCGTTGGGGCTGCCGACGTTGTAGGCCTGCCCGTTTTCGCCCTCGAGCAGAACCTTGAAAAACGCGATGGTGGCATCGGCCAGGTAGCAGAAAGCGCGTGTGGCGAGCCCGTCGCTGTTCAATTTCAAGTTGCGGCGCGCCACCACATCGGCCACCAGATCGGCAAAAATGCGGCCGTCGTCGAGGGCCATGCCTGGTCCATAGGTGTGAAACGGGCGGACGATCTTTACCGGTACGCCGTGCTGCTTCCACCAGCAGATGGACAGCGATTCGCCGGCACGTTTAGCCTCGCCATAGCTGCAGCGGACGTTGAGCGGGTCGAGTTCGCCGTAGGTATGCTCGACGGTGGGAATGCGCGCGGGGTCGATCGAACCGTACACCTCGCCGCTGCTGAAGTACAGGAGGCTTTGGGCATTGGCCGTGTGCGCGAGTTCCAGCATGTGGCGGGTGCCGAAGACGTTCGCTTCAAAGGTGCCGACGGGGTCGCTACCCAGGTATTTGGGGCTCGCCTGGCTGGCGGCGTGAACGATGAAGTCGACGTCGCGAGGCCCGGTGTACGGGTCGCGAACGTCCTGCACGATGTAGTGGATCCGCTTGCCGCCAAACCGCCGTTCGGCCTTGGCGCGGTCCCGCACCAACGCCAGAATTTCGATCCCCGCATTGTGCCGTTCATTGAGGTGCAGCGCGGTTTCCACCATATACGACGGCAAAAAACCGTTCGCGCCGGTGATCAACAGGCGGCGGTTGCGCAGCAGGTGCCAGGGCAGGCTTGCGGCGGCGATAGTTCGGAGATCTTCTTCAAGGACGCTGATCATGCGGGGTTCGTCGAAGGCTGGTCCCGGGGGATAAAGAAGAAGTTTGTTTCTACCGTGTCGTCGGTCATGTGCGGCATCGGGGTTAACGCGCCGCTTTCGATGCGGTAACAGACATAGTCGAGGGTGGCGAAGAAGGCGATGAGGTCGTTCGGATGGTAATGGAAGCGCGCCGCCCACTTGCGGAGCATTTCCGTAAATACCACCGGCCTGTGTTCGGCCAGCGTGTTGCGCGCGCCCAGGAACGTTTTGAGTTCGCCGCCTTCGACGTCGCACTTGATGAGGTCGGGACGAAGGCTGTGTCTTGTCACGAACTCATCGAGCGTCGTGACCGGGCAGGCGACGGTGGTGGTATCGAAACCGTCCCCGAGCGGCGCGCTGGAACTCGCTCCGGAAACGGTGGCATCGAAATAAAACGTGAGTTCGCCGGCAACGTCCGCGAGGCCGGTGTGATGCGCCTGAACCTTGCTCGTTCCATTCAACATCAGGTTCCTGCGAAGCTGTTCGAACGTCGTGGGCACGGGTTCAAAGGCGTGGATTTCCAAATCCGGAAACGCTTTGGCCATCCCCATCGAATAAAAACCTGCGTTGGCTCCGATGTCGAGAAAACACCGGCGGCCCTTGGCGAATCGCTCCAAGAGGCGCAATTCCTCCGATTCGTACTGACGGAAGTCGAGGCAGGTGAGCGTGGTGTGGCGCTGTTCGCCTTCCGGACACCACATGCGGATGGCAGATTCGCGGAAACCTACGATGACGCCTTCACGACGCAGTTCTACCGACTCGACGTTGGTGTCCTCTAGGTAAGACGGATATGCAAAAAGATGGCGATGTGTCTGATACGCCCCTTGAATGAAGTCGCGCTTGGGAAGGGCGCCGGACTCATATTGCAAGCGAAGCGCGGTGGGTCCGTTGTGAGAGGTCATGATCCGCCTTGAGAGGCAGATCGGCACCTTAGACGGGCAACTTTAGTTCTAGTACAACACCTCACGTAGAATTTGTGATCCTTTACGCTGTGAAGACAGCGGAAAAGATCTTAGTACGTGGATTTTTGCTGGTCCTGCTGACGGTTCCGGCGCTTTGGGGGCAAATTGTCCCCGGTCGGTTTGTCGTTGAACTGGAGGGTCCCGCGGCGGCCGGGCGAGGTTCCGAACGCACGGCGGTTCGTGGCCGCCAGGCGGCGGTGCGGCGGCGTGTCGAAGCGCTCGGCGCACGCGTCACCGGCAGCATCGACTTGGTCGGTAACGCGTTGTTCGTCGAGGCTGAAGATGCCGATGTGTTGCGCTCGGTTGCGGGCGTTCAACGGGTGGTTCCCATGCGGACCTTCCGGCGCGTGCTGGACCGCGCGGTGCTCGTGCATCAGGTGGATCGCGTGTGGAGCCACGTCGGGCTGGACAAGGCCGGCGCGGGCATCAAGATCGGGATCATCGATAGCGGCGTCGACAACCAGCATCCGGGGTTGCAGGATTCCACCATGGCGGTGCCCAGCGGCGGCTATCCGCGGTACAACAACGCTGCGCACAAGGCGTTTACAAACAGCAAAGTGATCGTGGCGCGGTCCTATGTGGGGCTGCTCGCCGGCCGCGATCCCGACACCACGCCTCGCGACCACATGGGTCATGGGACGGCTGTGGCGATGATCGCGGCGGGCGCTACGAACCGGGGTCCGCGAGGGACGATGACCGGGGTCGCGCCGAAAGCCTACATTGGCAGTTACAAGATTTTTGGCACGCCGACGTACAACGATTCGGCTACGGATCAGGCGATTCTGCAGGCGATCGAAGACGCGGTTGCCGACGGGATGGACGTCTTGAACATGAGCTTCGGGTCGACGCTCACGCCTCGCCTGGAAGAGGATCTGGAGGTCAAGGCGATCGAACGGGCGGCGGCGCTCGGCGTCGTAACGATCGTCGCGGCGGGGAACGATGGACCGTGGCTGGGTACGCTGTCTTCACCGGCAACCGCGCCGTCCGCCATCACGGTGGGAGCGTCGCGAAACGAACGGGTGTTCGGTCCTTCGGCGACCGTGACGGGGGTGGGAACGATGTTGGCGGCCAATAGCAGCCGGCCTGGCGGTACGCCGGTCGCCGCGCCGTTGGTGGATGCGATGACTGTCGATTCGTCGGGGATGTTGTGCGCGGGTCTTGGATCGACGGACGCGCTACGAGGCAGGATCGTACTGGCGCTGCGAGGTTCGTGCACTTTCGAAACCAAGATGAACAATGCGTCGGCGGCGGGCGCGCTGGGCTTGCTGGTGTATTCCGAAGCGTTTCGGCCGGACGCGGTGAGCATGTCGTCTGGGGCGGCGACGCTGCCGTCTCAAATGTTGAGTTACGACGACGGCATGGCTGTGAAACGGGCTTTGGCGGCGGGCGACACGGCGTCGTCAGTACGCGCGACGCTCGACTTCACGGTTCGCCCGGTGACCGTCGATTCGCGGCGGATGGCGAGCTTTTCCTCGGCGGGTCCGTCGCCGGTGGACATCGGCGTGAAGCCGGAAGTGGCCGCGGTCGGCACCAATTTCTACACGGCGACGCAGACGTTCGACGCGCAGAGCGATATGTACGACGTCACCGGGTACACCGTAGTGAACGGCACCAGCTTTTCGACGCCTATGGTGGCGGGGATTGCCGCTCTGGTAAAAGCCGCGCGACCGGGGT
>JAFDVT010000421.1 GCA_018268875.1 Acidobacteriota bacterium | reverse complement strand
TGTATCCCACCGGCTCGGCGGGACCCGTCGGAGCCGCTCGCGTCCGTCTGAACGTGTATCGCGCCGACGAACTGATCCACACGCAGACCTCCGGCAACATTCCCGTCGCCGGCGGAGGTCCGGTCATCCGGGAGGACTATTGGCGTTCCGCCAACTTTGTTCTGCCGACCCAGGTGACCTCGGGCGGCGAGGTACGCATCGAAGCGGCGATTCAGTCTGCCGGCGCTCCAGCCAACGGGTTCGCCAACGCCCTCACCGCAACCACCACCGCGAACTTCCGCAACGCTCCGAACTGGCCCCAACCGTTCCCGATTCTGCACGCCCGCATCTGCGAACTGAACGGCCAGGGCGCGCTCGATTGCGGAGCGTCCACGCTTTCGGCCTCCGGCTTCAAGCTGTTCGAACAGGTCGCGCCACTGCCGCAGACCGGGCCGATTTACACCACTACTTACCCGGCCGGCGATACGCGCGCCAACTTCCTGCGCCTGTTCCGCCTCCGCAACCTTGTCGAGGCGCAATTGCCGCCCTCGGCCTGGCCCGCCCAGTACGTCGCTGTGGACGCCAGCGCCAATCGTGACTCCCAGGTGATCACGGACCCGATCTTCGCCGCCGGCAACAAAAAGCTGGCCTTCGTTTCCGGACCCAACGCCCTGCGTACCCTGATCCCTTGCGCCATCGCATCGAACATCGGTGCCGCTGGGAACAATCCCGCGCTCATTATTGGTTCACCGGGCCTGCGTCCTACGCTGGACGGTCTGTTCGACCCCAACACCGCGAACCTGGTCCGCTGCAACACCGCCGCGGCCACCGAATCCTGGGTGAGTCCGGAAGCCGCCACGTCGCTGTTCAACGCCTACTCGACCGCCAGCGCCGTCCCGCAACCCGGTACCGAAGCGATCGAGTACATCGTCGTTTCCGGCATCCTGCGCACCGACGGCACGGTCGCCATCGACCCGATCTACCGCACCTGGACCGCGAACCCCGTTCCCGCATCGGCCAGCCGCAGCAACTTCTGCTTCCAGTTCAATACCGGAACCGGTTCCGCGGGACCCGACTACTGCATCCCCGAACCGCAACCCGTCGGCGAACTGAACGGCGACGCGCCGTTTGCCGTACGCCTCGCACTGCCGCCCAACACCGCCCGCATCACCATCGCGCGCGCCAACGGTTCGCAGGAACTCGCCGCCATCGTACGGTCGCCCAATGCGCCGACCTTGCAACTGAACGTCCCCGCCGCGACCTCCGAGCGCAACGTTCGCGTCTCCTGGTCAGCAGGCGATGCCGACAACGACGCGCTCACTTTCCAGGTTTGGGCCAGCCCCGATGAAGGCGGCACCTGGATCCCCGTCGCCGTCGACCTTTCGGCCCCCGAATACACCATCGACACCGCGCTGTTCCCCACCGCATCTACTTTGCAGATCCAGGTACGCGCCAGCGACGGCGTGAACGATGCCGTGCAGATCAGCCCGCAGTCCATCGCGTTGAACGCCGCCGCCTCGGCCGCCGCCATCGCGACCCCCGTCCGCGCGGGCGACCTGCGTATCGGTGAAGGCCGCGTGGTCGCCATCCCGGTGGTGAACAACGGCTCCGGCACGCTGCGCATCAACGAGGTGGAATCGTCTATCCCCGGCATCCGTTATGCCGGAGCGTCGCTGCCTGTTACGATCGCCGCTGGATCCACCGGCGAAGTGCCGTTGCTGGTTACCGGCAGTGAAGCGGGCAGTCTCTCCGCCAACGTCGTACTCCGCACCAACGACCCCGCCAAGCCCAGCATCAGCGTCCCCGTCGAGGCCACGGTGTACCGCCAGACCGGTCCCGTCGCCAGCCTCGGCGCCGCCTTCGTGGACTTCGGTGCGGTTGCCATCGGAGCGGGCGCGGAACGTCCGCTGCAGATCGTCAATCGGGGAACCCAGCCGCTTTCGATCACCAACATCGGCGTCTCGAACACCGCTGGCATCCGCCTCACCAGCGCCACCAGCGTGGCCGGGATCGCGCCCGGCGCCTCCACGGAAATCGTCGTTCGCTGTTCACCGGCCAACGGCGCCTACGTCGCCGGTTCGTTGACCTTCAACACCAACGACCTTGCGCAACCCGCCGTCAGCGTCCCGCTGGCCTGCGAAGGAACCTCGCCGGTGCTGGAAGTCCCCGGCGCGATTGTCGAGTTCGGCACCGTCGCCAGCGGCCAAACGCGCACCCAGCAAATCACCATCCGCAACGTGTCGAGCGCCACCATCACCGTCACCAACGCCGTGTTCACGAACTCGCAGTTCCGTCTGTTGAACCCGCGGCCGCCGTTTACGGTACCGGTGGGTTCCACCAGCACGCTTGACGTTCTGTTCGCCCCCACCGTGGGCGGCATCGCAACCTCCACTCTCACGCTGAGCACGGACCAGCCGAACGTCGCCCCCCATTTCTTCATGAGCCGCCCCCCCACGGGATCTACACAAACCAACGGCCGCCTCACCGTCGACCCCGGCCAGCTTACTTTCGGCGAGGTCATACTCAACCAGTCCAAGACCCTGATCCTGAACCTCCGCAACACCGGTTCCGGCCTGTTGACGGTCACTTCGCTCGCCTCGAATAACCCGGTCTTCCAGGTGCAGGGCGTTACGCTGCCGCTCACCATTCCGATCGGCGCCACCGTCGAAGCGCAGGTGGTCTTCAGTCCGTCGGCCGCCACGGCGCACAACAGCATCCTGACGGTTTCGAGCGACAGTACGTCCGGCAGCGACATCCTGGTCGCCATGTCCGGCGTCGGCCTCCCGATCCCCGCCACCAACGTGTCGAACTTCAACGGCATGTTGCGCCAGGACTGGACCGCCCGCGGCACCTTCGTCAGCTACGGCCCCGATGAAGCCATCTTCCGCATCGTCCGGTACGACAACACCGGCCTGCAGGTGAGCGACACCGGCCTCACCATCCCGCCCGGTTCGCAACTGCTGCCGAGCCTCGACAGCGGTTCCGGCTGGACCCAGGTCCGCATCAGCAAAGGCACCGTGGACGGCTACATCCAGTTCCTCGGCCAGCAGAACCAGACCTTCGACATCGTGCCGCTCCGCAACACGCTGGCCACACGCTACGTGGTTACCGGACTCGAACGCGGTTCCGACATCCTCATCAACAACCTCGTCTCCGACACCAACAACCTGGTTCTCGAACTGCGCGGCAACAACGGCGCCATCGTCGGCGGCAGCGCGCAGACCATGACGTTGCAGTCCCGCTCGTCCCTGGTCCAGAAGTTGGAACAGCTGTTCCCGGCCGCGCCGCAGGGCTTCCAGGGTTACCTGGCCATCACCGCCAGCCAGCCCATCCAGGCGACGCGCACCAACCATGGACTCAACTCCATGGAGGCCTCGCCCGGCCAGCCCGCGCCGCAGGTTTCGACGCGCCAGACGACGATCCACACGCCGTACCTCCGCGCCGGCAACGGCTGGAACGCCCGCCTGCAGATCGTCAACCCCACCGAACGCGAAGCCAAGGTCGCCATCCGCGCCGCGTCCTCCACGGGACAAAGCGTCGGAGGTTCGCCCATTGAGGTCACGATACCGGCCGGCCAGGCCTACTGGCGCGAGTACACGCAGATCTTCGACCTGGACGGCAACATCACCTGGAACGCCACGCTGAGCGTCGAATCCAACATCTCCGGCATCGTGGCCGAAGTCTCCTACGGCAGTTCCTTCGCCCGCGGCGCCTTCGCGCTCACGGAACTTGCCTCCAAGAGCCAGACCATCCCTTCGAACACCGCCGCTACGACGTTCTACATCCTCAACCCCAACTCCTCGCCCGCTTCCGTTGACCTGCGCAACCTGCAGGACGACGGCAACTACGGCACCGGCCGCCGCGTCTCGATCCCGCCGCGCGGATACTACGGCGCGCCCTCCGGCCTCACGCAGGCTCCGGCGCTACGCCTTGATTCCGACCTCCCGGTGATCGCGTTTGCCGCTGTCTCCGGCGACAACAACATCGCGGACTTCGGCATCCTGCCCGGTTACAGCCTCGACGGCGGCTCCACCGTCACGCCCGGCACCTCGCCGCGCTTGCAGGTCGATCCCGTCTC
>JAFDVT010000420.1 GCA_018268875.1 Acidobacteriota bacterium | reverse complement strand
TCCGGGTAACGCTTGGGCCCGAGGTTCCAAATCGTCGCCGGATCCTCAATCAGAAACGTCACATCGCGAGGTTCGATCAGCGGCAGCAGACCCGCGGCGTCGGCGCCCAGCAGGTCCTTCATACGCGTGTCGAACTGGTCGTCGATATGCGTCACGACCACGTCCAGCCACGGCTTTGACCGGCGCACGCCACCAATCACATCCAGCCACTCGAGTTGCTGCCGCTGCGCGAGGTCGCGACGGTAATGCAGGAACTCGCGCGACCCATATTCTTTGGTCGCGTCCTTGCCGGTAAGCTTGCGGAACTCGGCCTGCACATCGGCGTTCATCGGCGTGAACCGCGCCGGATTCGCGGCGCCTTCGAGCGATTCGAAATACAGCTCGGCGAGGTTCACGCCATCCCAATCATGCTTGGTCAGCAGGTTCTTGACCCCCGCCGATACAGCGGCGAACGCGTCGCGATTAGTCAGGTTGATCAGCTTGCGCCAGTCGAGATGCGCGTCCTGCCCCAGGGCGGTTTTCTCGCGCCATTCGGGGTGCTGTTCCCAGAACTTTTCGCTGACGTGCGGCAGTTCCAGCCATGCGTAAACGAGAATGCCTTCTTTATGACAAGCGTCGATCAGCCGCTTCAAGTACTCCGAATCCTGTTCGTCGTAGAAGTGCCACGCCGCCACCTGCAGCGCCGCGATGCCGGACTTCCGCCAGCGCCGCGCAAAGTAATCGAGGTCGACGCGAAGGCGATACGACGAATCAAAAAACGCCCACAAACGTTGGGACCGGAACGGCGCGCGCAACCCCAGGTCGCCGAGGCTTTGCAGCAGGTACGGGAACCGTTCGTAACCTTCGGTCCCCGGCGTCACCGCCATCCACAGGACGCCTCCCTGCCCGATCTTGACGCCTGCCACGAGCGGCGCATTGGTCCAGCGATCTGCGGCGAACACCGTCGCGTCGGGAGGCACGGTCCACACCGGGAGTTCGACCGGCTTTTCCCAGATCACCGAAAGATGCGGGACGCGATCCTCGCGTACGCTTTGGGCGTTGACGCGCTTGGCCGTGGGCCGGAACCCGAGGTTTTCCGCGATCGCCGATTCCCCTTCGAGCACCAGGAACATCCCCTGTTCCACCCGCGCGCGCCATTGTTCGGCCTGCGTATCGCTACCGCGGCGGATGACGACTACCCCGGCCGCGCCTCCGCGAATGGGCTGGAACCCGGCGGCCTCGAAAATCTTCGGCCACGGACCGGCATCGCCGCCCAGCACATGGTACGTCGGGGGTTGTTGCACCGGCGTCGCAAACAGGCCGGCAATCGAGAGTAAAAACAGGCTAACGGCTGAACGCATACCAGAGTCCCGCTCGCAGGTCGGTGTATTTGCGGCCTTGCGGCATGTCGTAAAAATGAGTGCCTTTCAGATACTGCACCAGGAAGTACATCGAAGGAGGCAGCGCGTTCCAGCGGAACCTCGTACCTGGACCTTGTTCGGCATAGTTCGCCCAGGCAAACCGCTTCAGGTCCGTCGTCGCGTTGATGCTCCAAAACGCCTGCAGGTGGAACCCGGTGTTTTCGCCGCGCGGCAGCGTGTACCCAAGCTTGTTTTGCGAATACAGCAGCCAATCGCGATTGAAGCGGCTGACGAACACAAAATCGTTGGTGGTCTCAAAAAACGCGCCGGGCTTGGGTGCGCCGAGGTTCCGGCCATAGGACCGCGTGGCGGAAATACCGCCGCGATAATCCGGCGTCATGAAGCCCGTGTTGTTGCCGCGACCCAGGTACCGAATCGCTTGCCCGGCCTCGCCCCACGCCATGACGCCCTTCCAGACAGGGGTCCGCAAGCCGAGCCCCATGATGAAGCTGCTTTCGGACAGATACTGAGGCGGAAGGTCGCCGTGCTCGCGCGTCTGGCGGCGAACGTCGCCGATAAAGCGTGTGGACAGATAAGGCCGCACCGGTAGCTTTCCCAGCTTGAACTCGGTCTTGATCTGCGCGTAGCCGAACCCGTTGTCCCAGCGGCGCGAATAAAACGGAAACAGCCACACCGAAGTCTGCGACCGCGCGAGCGACGGAGCCAGGTTCCGGTACGCGCGATCGGCCTCGGCGGCCTGCTTGGGATCGGGACTCCGGCGCGCGAGGTTGAACCATTGCACCGCGGTTCGGTCATCATGCAGCGTGTTGTTGGCCCAACCGAGTTGCAGCATGACGCCGAAGTCGATCGGGTCGGTCTCATGCGCGACCTTGAGGTACCGCACGGCGTCCCGCATGTACCCGGCGTCGAGGCTCTTCTTCGCCAGTTCGCGAGCCTCGCGGTTCACCTTCTGTTCGGGCGTCTCGGGACGCCGCTTCAAGGTCTGCGGCAGATGCAGCGTCGTACGGACGCGATCGGAAAGCTCGTCGTCCACTTCCTGGTTCAGGACGTTGTCGAGCAACGGACGCGCGCTGCCAGCGAGGTCCGCGTGCGACATCCACAAAAAGCCCAGTTGGGCGGATGCAAGCCGGTCCTTCGGCATGTCCTTGGTGATGCGTTCGAACTCCTTTTGCGCTTCGTCTTTCTTGCCCATTTCGAGCAAAAGATACGCGTACTCGCGGCGCAATGGCAGGTTCGCTTCGTCTAAATTGAGAGCATTCTGAAATTCGTAGACGTAGGGATAGCGCGACGGCAGCAGGGCCCGGGCGCGATCGGCGGTTCTCGGGTCGGCCCCGCGGGAGGCGGCGATCAGCGCGGCGTTCGCTTCTTCGTTTTTGCCGAGCCCTTTCCAGACTCGGCCCAGGTCCCGCAGAC
>JAFDVT010000041.1 GCA_018268875.1 Acidobacteriota bacterium | reverse complement strand
GATTTCCGCTGCTTTGAGATCCCGGACCGGTTTGTGGTGGGGTATGGACTGGATCACAAGCAGTTGTATCGGAACCTGCGGTGCATCGCGGTGCTGGGTCAGAACATATCCTCTTAAAATTGTTTTACGATGAAGCGAAACGGAAGGTCTGCGCGTCTAGAGGGTAAGACGTTGCGCCCGATTGGGTTAGTTGAAGGTGTTAGACTTCGTAATAGCAGGATCGGGAGTTGTTTTTCTGCAACGGGCGCGGTTGCCGTTGCGTCTAGGAAACGGGAAGGCGCGCCGTCAACAAGTGCGTGAAGACTGAAATGGAACAGACAACGCTAGGACAGCAACCCCAAGTGAACCAGCATCATCATCTGGCGGATGACGCTGACGCGCATCTGGCGCGGCTGTTTGTGGACGAAGAGCCCCTGTGGAAAGTCCGCCTTCGCAACCTCAAAGACTTTATCAATCCGCCTAAGCAGGCGCCGCTGGACATTTCGTCCAAGCCGGTGGAAGTGCAGGAAATTGGCGGGTTTTACGCCGGCAACGAAAGCAAAGCCGGGCTGTTTTCGATCCTCTTTCACGGCGGCATTATCGGCATTCTGCTGCTGATCAGCTTGAACAAGCCGATCCAGGACGCGGTGAAGGAAAAAGTGACGCTGATTGCGCCGGACCTGACCGCCTACCAGCCGAAGTTGCCGCCCAAGGCGCAGGCTTCCGGTGGCGGTGGCGGCGGTGGGGACCGTTCCCCGCTTCCGGCCTCCAAGGGCAAGTTGCCGCGGCCAGCGCCCAAGCAGTTTACGCCTCCGACGGTGAACCCGCCGGAGAAGCCGAAGCTCCCGGTAGAGGCGACGATCATCGCGCCCCCCGATGTGCTTCCGCAGATTCAGGCGCAGAATTACGGCGATCCGCTGAGCAAGTACGGCATTCCGTCGAACGGCACAGGTTCGGGCGGCGGCATCGGTAGCGGCTCCGGCGGTGGCGTCGGTTCCGGCCGGGGCGGCGGTTTTGGACCCGGTTCGGGTGGCGGCACCGGTGGCGGCGCGTACCGCATTGGCGGCGGCGTTTCGGCTCCCGGCGTGCTGTACCGCGTGGAACCCGAGTATTCGGAAGAAGCCCGCAAGGCGAAGTTCCAGGGTACGGTGGTGATCGCGCTGATCGTGGACGAGAAGGGCAACCCGCGCGAGATGCGCGTCGTACGTCCGCTGGGCTTGGGTCTGGATCAGAAGGCGATCGAGGCCGTGGAGAAGTGGCGGTTCCGTCCGGGTATGAAGGACGGCAAGCCGGTTCCGGTGCAGGCCACGATCGAAGTGAATTTCCGCCTGCTGTAAGTTTTTCTCAGCTCCGTATGTGAAGCCGCCCCCGAGCCTCGCGCTCCGGGGCGGTTTTTTCTTTGTGCGGGCGCAGCCTGCTACACCATCAAAAAGCCGCCGTTGACCTCGATCATCTGGCCGTGGATGAAGCGCGCGGCGGGCGAGCAAAGGAACAGGATGACGTCGGCGGTTTCGTCGGAATCGCCAAGCCGGCCGGCGGGCGTGGCCTTGCGAACGTTGGTGAGCATGGTCTCGTTCGAAAAGACCTTGTGGAAGTTCGTGTCGATGGTTCCGGGCGACACGCCGTTGACGCGAATGCCTTTGGGAGCGAACTCCTTGGCGAGGCCTTTGGTCATGGCCGAGAGGCCGGCCTTGGAACTGGCGTACGCGATGGCGCCGATGCCTCCGCCGTTGCGCGCGGCAACCGAGGAAATGTTGACGACGTAGCCTTCGCCGCGTTGCACCATGCCGGGAAGGAAGCGCTGGGTGATGAGGAACACGCTCGTGTAGTTGAGCATCACGACGCTGTTCCAGAGGTCCTCGGAAAAGTCGAGAAACGGCGTGCGCTGCACCAGCCAACCGGCGTTGTTGACGAGGATGTCCACGGGGCGGTCGCCGATGGCGTCCAGAAAGTCATGCACGCCTCTGGAGGTGCAAAAGTCGCCGTAGAAGATCTCGCCGTCGCCGCCCGCAGCGCGGACACGGTCCAGCACAACCTGCGCGTCGGCCTCGCGACTGCGGTAATGGATCAGAACTTTGGCGCCTTCGGCGGCGAATTTGACGGCGGCTTCGGCGCCGATGCCGTTGCTGGAACCTGTGATGAGTGCGGTTTTGCCCTGAAGAAACATGCGTCGTCTATTCTTTCACGGCAAGCGCCGGATTCGGGAAGGTTCCCTCGTTGGCCTCGGCGTCGCGGTGGAGGCAGGCGAAGTCCTTTTCGATGGCCAGGCTGGACGCGCCGCTCGAATGATACAGCCCTTCGATGTCCGTTCCCGCCCACTGCGCCAGGCCCGGCGCGGCGATGGCCAAATGGCTGCCGTCGAGCACGGCGTTCCATGCGGGGCCGGCTTGCAGCGTGACGAAAAGTTCGCCGCCCGAGAGCATGCGGGTGCGGGATTCGAGGGGCAGCCCGTGGCCGAGCGACTCGACCTCGCCACGGCTGAGGCGGAGACGGACGGAGTCACCCTGTAGTCGAAGCTTCATAGGTATCCTAGTAACATGCCCGCTTCCGTGCCGGAGTATGTGGAGTCCAACCGCGCCCGTCTCCTTGGTGAACTCAAGGATTTTCTTCGTATTCCGAGCATCAGTACACTGCCGGAGCATGCCGGGGATGTGCGGCGCGCGGCGGAGTTTGTCGCGCAGTCGTTGCGCGATGCCGGGATGCAGAACGTCGAGATCATCGAAACGGCGAAGCATCCGCTGGTTTACGCCGACTGGTTGCACGCCGGCGCGGACAAGCCGACGGTGCTCTGTTACGGCCATTACGACGTCCAGCCTCCGGACCCGCTGGAACTTTGGAAGACGCCGCCGTTTGAGCCGACCGAGCGCGACGGTAATCTGTATGCTCGCGGTTCCGCGGACGATAAGGGACAGATGTACATGCACGTCAAAGCGGTGGAGGCATTGCGCGCCACCCTTGGCGACATCCCGGTGAACCTCAAGTTTTTGATCGAGGGCGAGGAAGAAATTGGCGGCGCGTCGATTACCAAGTACGTCGCGGAGAACCCGGAAAAGTTGAAGGCGGACGTCGCGCTGGTGTCCGATACGGCGCTGTATGCCGAGGGTATTCCGACGCTGTGCATCGGCCTGCGCGGGCTGGTGTATACCGAGATCGAAGCGACGGGTCCGATGCGGGACCTGCATTCGGGCTTGTACGGCGGCGCGGCGCCGAACGCGGTGTTCGGGCTGGTGGAACTACTCGGGAAACTCAAAAATGCCGATGGAGTGGTGCAGGTGCCGGGGTTTTACGACGATGTGGCCGAGCCGGCGGCAGCGGAGAAATCCAGCTGGGCGTCGCTTCCCTTCTCCGAGGCGGAGTTCCTGGCGAGGGAAGTCGGATCGAGCGCATTGACCGGCGAG
>JAFDVT010000419.1 GCA_018268875.1 Acidobacteriota bacterium | reverse complement strand
GAGGACTTGCCCAAGGTCATTCACTACTACAAAGAGGCGCACCCGTACTTCGATCACGACGTTCTGGTGGTGGGTGCGAAAAATTCAGCAGCGATCGCGGCGCTGGAACTGTGGTGGACGGGCGCCCGCGTAACGATGGTCCATCGGGGGCCGGGCATCCACCACAACGTGAAGTACTGGATCAAGCCGAACATCGAAAACCGCATCAAAAGCGGCGAAATTCCGGCGTACTTCAATTCCAGGGTTTTGGAGATCCTGCCGAAGTCGGTTCGTATCCTGACACCGGAAGGCGAGAAGGAGATCGCGAACGATTACGTGTTCGCGATGACGGGTTACCGTCCGGACTTCGAGTTCCTGGAAGCGCACGGCATCCAGTTGGAGCAGGCGACGCAGCGTCCGTACACCAATCCGGAGACGCTCGAAAGCAACACCAAGGGGATTTATCTGGCGGGAGTGATCGTCGCCGGAGTTCACACCAACGAGATCTTCATTGAAAACGGCCGGTTCCACGGCGGCCTGATCGCCCGGGCGATTCGCAGCGCAATTTGAAGTCATGTGGATCTGGCAGCTCTGGCCGCTGTACCTGTTGATCCTCGCGGCCGGGCTATACCGCTGGCGCTTCCGGCGCACTCTGCTTGCACTGCTCGGGGTTGTCTCGATCGCCGCATGGGCTGTACTTCCCTTCCCTTGGATCCCAAAGCCTCCTGGACCCCACCCTGTCGGCACAAAAACCTATCGCTGGATCGACGAATCGCGCGAAGAACTTTCGACGGATGATCCGAATGACAAGCGCGCCGTCATCGTCCAGTTGTTTTACCCGGCGCCGGCCGGGACCGCTGGCGATCATTCGGTGTACATCGATGGCCTGCGCGATCTGCCTCCCAAGGTTTCCGGCGTGCCCCGCTTTTTTCTGCACAGTTTGGCCTACGCCGAAACACACAGCGTCGTGGATGCTCCACTCGCCGGACGCACAGCCCCTTGGCCGGTCATCCTCTTCTCGCCCGGCTACGGTGCCCCGCGCGCCTTCTATACCGCGTTGATCACGAACCTGGCGAGCAGATGGAACGTCGTACTCGCAATCGATCACCCCTACGAGGCCGGTGTCGCGGAACTGCCCGACGGCCGTGTGGTGGGGAATGTCGTCCGAGACCGGCCTGAGGATCCGGATCGCATCGTGTACATGCAAGAACAGCAGGCAATACGCGTCGCCGACATGCGCTTCGTTCTGGATCGCGTCGCCCAGTTGCCCCAGGCGGAACACCTTGATCTGAGTGCGGTCGCGGCTGTCGGACACTCCTTCGGCGGTGCGAGTTCAATGGCTGCGATGCAAGTCGACCCGAGAATCTCAGCGGCAATGAATCTGGACGGCACGCCCTACGGAACCCTGCGCGACGCTCAACTTCGCGGGCCGGTGTTGTGGGTGCAGGGTGATCCAGCACGTGGCAGGCAGGGAAAGCTATACCTGGACGGCAACACGGCGATCGTGCGCCAGGCGAAAGGCGGCAGCGGCTACCATGTGATGCTACGCGGCACTAGCCACTTAAGCTTTACCGACGCTCCCCGCTTTTTATCGCCGCTGGGAAACCTGATCCTGCGCCCAGCGCGGCCGGCGGATGACGTCACGGAGGCCGTTATTCAACTGCTGGAACAATTGCGCACCGCACCAGCGAACTTGCCTCGTCACGGCCAACGATAGCGGCTAGCTCAGTCCCCAACCACCCGCGCGGTGGTGACGAAATACTCCGTCTCGCCGAAACAGGTGCCCGGCAAACCCTTCTTCTGCTCATAGCCGATCGACACCCGGCGGCCCGCGGCGTCCATCAGGATTTTGGCGATCGCGTCGTCCTGCACCGAGAACTCGAACAACTGCGCCGGGACGCCTGGCTGCGTCACCATCGCCAGTTCGCCTTCCCACGTCTTGCAGATCCAACCCTTCTTGGAGATTTTCTGCACGTAGCCGCTACGTTCGCCCGATGAGTAAGAATATTTGAGCGCACCCCAAATCCAGAGCGAAAATCCGAGAACCGGGAGTACGACAACAATCAGGATGGTCCACAAGACCCATTTCTTCATACAGTGTGATCCGCCCAATACTGTAGCAGCAGCCCGGCGCTCCGTAGAAGTGATCTGATTTTCCCCCGGTTCACGCTTACTGTTTATGCGGCGCGCAAGACCGGAAGAGTGTGCCTGGTTTTCGAGTGTTCGAATGATAGAGTAGTGCATACGCATAAAATAGACGCCCCATGAAACAGCTCTCTCGCGTTGTCTGGTCGGAAGGAATGTACCTCGGTCCGCACCATTTCCAGGTGCAGTCGCGGTACTTCGAAGATTCCATTCGCTTTTCGACCTCCAGTTTGTGGTTCGCCCCGTGGGGCTTCATCGCGCTCAAGCTGGATCAGGAAGCGCTGCAGAACGATTCGGTGGCCATCATCCATGCCCGCGGCATCTTTCCCGATGGGTTGACGTTCCATATGGATGGGGCGGACCCACTGCCGCCTCCGCGCCCGGTTGGCGAACATTTTCAGGCCTCGCGCGACGGGTTGATCGTCAGCCTCGCCATCCCGGTTCGCAAGCAGGACGGCCTGAACTGCCTGCCGCCCGAAGCCGCTGCCGCGACGCCCGCCTCCGGCCAGAACACGGTTCGTTTTGCCGCCGAAAGCGAAATCCTGCACGACGAAACCACCGGCCGCGACGAGAAACCGGTCCATTTGGGCCGCAAGAACATTCGCATCGTGTTCGACACCGAGCGAACCGAAAACACCGTCAACCTGCCGTTTGCGCGTATCATTCGCGATGGTTCGGGCCGCTTTGTCTACGATCCGACCTACATCCCGCCGGTGCTCGACATCACCGCCAGCGACCGCATCATGTCGCTTCTCGGACGCCTGATCGAGATTCTCGAAGAGAAAAGCGCGGTGTTCTCCAAGCGGACCAGCAGTTGGGTGGAAACCGCCTCGCGCGAGGTTGGCGCGTTCTGGCTGACCCATACCATCAACGCGGCGATGGCCCCGTTGCGCCACATCTACTACACGAGGCACGGACATCCGGACATCGTGTATCAGGAAATGCTCCGCCTGGGCGGCGCGTTGTGTACGTTCGCCCTCGATTCGCACCCGCGGTCGATGCCGCTGTACGACCATGCGAAGCTGAGCGAATGTTTTTCGGACCTCGATTACCACATCCGGTCCCACCTGGACATCATCATCCCGACGGCGTACGTGCCCATCAACCTCGTCAAGCGCGCAGAGTACTTCTACGAGGCCGAATGTACGGACCAGAGGGTGTTCAACCGTTCGCGCTGGATGCTTGGGATCAAGTCCTCGGCCGGCGAGGCGGAAACGATCATGAACGTGCCGAAGCTGGTGAAAATCTGTTCGAAGGAATTCATCCCGCGCCTGGTGCAGCAGGCGTTGCCCGGCATGGCGCTGACGCATGTGCCCGTGCCGCCTTCGCAGATCCCGGCCAAGGTCGACTTTCAGTATTTTTCGATGACGCAAGCCGGACCCTGCTGGGACCACCTTTCGAAGACCCGCAAACTCGGCCTGTACGTTCCGGGCGAACTGCCCGCCCCGGAACTCGAACTGCTTGTGATTCTGGAACAATAAGAGGCTCAATAGAACAACCATGACACCAGGGGGATTTGGCACTACCGGAGCCCAGGGAGGCGGACCGCGCAAACAGGAAAACCTCGCGCTCTGCTACCAGGAACTGCTTGTCGTCGGCGAACGCCTGCGCACCGGCCGCCAACAGGTTTCCGATTCGCCGACATTCCGCCAGCAACTGCTTGGCGCCATTGAAATGTCGGCCGACGCCGCGCGCAAACAAGGCTACGCGCAGGAAGACGTCGAACTCGCGACGTTTGCGGTGATCGCGTTCCTCGACGAGTCCATTCTGAACCTGCGTTCGCCCGTCTTTGCCGACTGGCCGAAACAGCCATTGCAGGAACAGCGTTATGGGCACCATATCGCGGGCGAAATCTTCTTCAAGAACCTTGCGAACCTGCTCGGCCGCGGCGATTCGCACGACCTCGCCGACATCCTCGAAGTCTATTACCTGTGCCTGTTGCTGGGCTTTGCCGGCCGCTATTCGCTGGGCGGCAAGGGCGACCTCTACGCCATTCAGCAGCAGACCGGCGACAAGATCCAGCGCATACGGCGCACGCCTCCGGAATTGTCCCCCTACTGGATGTTGCCGAATGACAACATCGTCAAGAGTTCGTCCGATCCATGGGTGAAGACGCTGCTGTACGCCTCGATCGGGCTCGTCGTGTTGACCGCCGTTTTGTTCGGCGTGTACAAGTTCTTATTGGGTTCCGGCATCGACACCATGGCGAACCTGGCGAAGGGGGTCATCTAACCCATGCAAGTGCAATGGAAAGCCGGTGGCGCATTCCTGATGTATTTCGTCGTGGTGTACGCCATGGCAAAAGCGTACGGTCTGGGCGGTGAGTATTTCTACTATCTGATGGGCTTGCTGGCGGCGCTCGGCGTCACGGCCGCGGGCCTGTGGGTGTTCGTTGCCAAAAAGAAGGAAAAGGATGCCGCGCCGGAAGGGGCAGCGGCCAGTGGTGGCGGAGCGAGCGGCGATGCCGCGATCGACCAGTTGATCGCCGAAGCCGATGCCCGCGTCGCACAGGGTACGCAGGGTGCGAAACTCGCGAACCTCCCCCTGGTGTTCGTCGTCGGCGACCAGTCCTCCGCGAAGACGAGCGCGCTAGTGTATTCGGGCATCGAACCGGAACTGTTGTCGGGCGCGGTGTACGGCGAAGGCAATGCCGTCGCCGCTACCCAGCATCTGAATGTCTGGTTTGCCCGCGGCAGCACGTTTGTCGAAGCGTCCGGCCGCGTGTTTGCGGACCCCGGCAAGTGGAAGGGCCTCGTCAAGCGGTTGAAGCCCGGCAACTGGAAGTCCCTCGTCGGTTCTGGCGAACAGGCTCCGCGCGGCGTCGTCCTCTGTTACGACGTCGAGAGCTTTACGCGTCCCGGCGCTGCAGAACAGATCGCCACGGCGTCGCGCTACATCCAGGCGAGACTCACGGATATTTCGGATGGCCTGGGCATCAGTTTCCCGGTGTACGTTCTGTTCACCCGCGCCGACAGGCTTCCGTTCTTCCAGGAATACGTTCGCAACCTCAACAACGAGGAAGCCACCCAGGTTTTCGGCACCACGCTCCCGATTCGCGACATCCAGAACGGCGTCTATGCGGAGGAAGAAACCCGCCGCCTGAACCGTGGGTTCGACGACCTGTTTTACTCGCTCGCGGACAAGCGCTGCCTGCTTTTGCCTCGCGACGGCGATGCGCTCAAAACCCCGCAACCCTACGAATTCCCGCGTGAATTCCGCAAGCTTCGCGCCTCGCTCGTGCAGTTCATGGTGGATTGCTGCCGTCCCAGCCAGTTGAAGGCCAGTCCCTTCCTGCGCGGCTTCTATTTCTCGGGCGTCCGTCCGATCACGGTCAGCGCCGCGCCGGTCGTTTCGGCTGCCGCGGGCCAGCAGGGCGACGCGTTCAAGCAGGCCGGCGCCGCGACGCAGATGTTTTCGGCGGCGATGCTCAAACAGCAGTTGCAGCAGCAGGGTATGGCCGGCGCGCAAGGGCAAGGCCGCCGCGTACCGCAATGGCTGTTCCTGGGCCACCTCTTCAACGACATCCTGCTCAAAGACACCGCGGCCATGGGCGCCAGCGGATCGAGCACCAAAACCAGCTTTGCCCAGCGTCTCCTGCTCGGCCTGCTGGCCTTGACGATGCTGGGCCTGTCGACGCTGTTCACGGTTTCGTTCTTCAAGAACCGCAGTCTTGAAAACCAGGTCATCACCGCGTCCAAAGGACTTGCGGACGTGAAGACCGATCTCAAAACCTGCGAAGTTCCGTCTGTCGATCAGCTCAAACGCCTCGACACGCTTCGGGAATCGCTGGTGCAGTTGACGGAGTACGAAGAAAACGGCGCGCCGTTCCTGATGCGCATGGGCCTGTACACCGGCAGCGACCTGTACCCGTCGGTTCGCAAGGATTACTTCGCCAAATTCAAGACCGTGCTCTTTGGCGGTACGCAGGCGGGGCTGGTCAGCTTCATGAAGCAGGTCGGCGCCAAGGGCAAGCCCGATCCCACCGACTCCTTCGGAACGTCGTACGACCGTGTGAAGGCACACCTGCTCACCACGCGCGAGTACAAACGCATCAAGGACGAGAAGGATCGTAAGTACGGCGAGTGGCTGGGCAGCACGCTGCACGCCAACTGGGCCTGCAAGCCCGAGGAAATCGGCGGCGAACGCATGGAGCTCGCCCGCAAGCAGTTCGCCTTCTACGCGAACGACCTAGCCAACGGCAATCCGTACAGCGACAAGGAAGACAGCTCGGTACCACCCGCGCAAGCCTATCTTCGCGCCTTTGCCGGCGGCGAATCTGCGTTCCAGGCGTTGCTCGCGCAGGCCGACCGCCAGAAAGGGCCGCAGACCTTCAACGAGTTCCTGCCCGGTTCGGCGGCGAACGTCATCGGCACGGTTCCGGTTCGCTTCGGTTATACGAAGAAGGGCTATGAGTTCATGTCGAAAGCCATCGACAAGGCCGACTTCGGTTCCGAACGCTGGGTGATGGGCGAAGGCGGATCCACCATGCCCGCCGACGAACTGAAGCGCGTCGTTCGCGACATCTACGCCAAGAATTACATCGAGACCTGGCGCAAGGTGATGAAGGAAAGCCGCTTTGTTCCCTACCCCGCGCTACAGGCCGCCAAGGAACGCCTGCCGTCGATCACGGCGAGCACGGCGCCCATTCCCGGCCTGCTGTGGTGGGTGTCGCACAACACGAATGTCGACCTGCCCGGGGTCAAGCAGGCCTTTGCGGCTGTGCAAACCGTGCAGCCACCGGCCGAGTCCCAGGTGTTCATCACAGGGCAGCTTGGACCGTACAACAACAACCTCCTACAGCTCATCAACCCGATCGAAGGCGCGCTGCAACAGGGTGCGGATACGTTCCAGACGGCGCAAGCCCTGAAGGACGCCGCCCGTAACGCCGAAATGCAAACGCTTGGCGTTGCCGCGGCCTTGCCGGTTGACCCGGAAGCGCAGATGCACAACGTCGTGAAGGACATTCTGCTTCGCCCCATCACCTCCCTGCCCGTCCCCAAGGGCGGCGCGGAAGTGGATGCGGCGGGCGCGGGATTCTGCGGCGAATTCGGGCAACTGGCCCGCAAGTTCCCGTTCAATTCCAAGGCGCAGCCCGAAGTGACGCTTTCCGAACTCGACACGATCTTCAAACCCGGCGGCCGCTTAACCAAGCTCAGCCAGGATCTGCAGGCGTTTGTCGCATGCTCGGCCGTTGGCGCCCCCAACTGCCAGAAGGCGCCGACCGCCAAGGCGAACGTCAACCCGGCGTTCCTGCAGTTCTTGAGCCAGTCCATCCAGTTGCAGCGCGCGCTTTACCCCGATGGCCAAAACCTCGGCTACAAATTCGCGATCAAGCCGTCGAGCGAATTCTTCGACCGGTTTGTGCTCAACTACAACGGGGACAAGAGCGAAGTGAAGTCCGGCGGCACGTCCAAGATGTACACGTTTACGGCCAATTCCGGAAACTTCGCGCCGACCATCATTCAGAAGGGCAATTCGTCGGGCCAGGAAGTACAGGCCGCGCCGGGCTTCTGGAGTGTGTTCCGCTTCTTCGCTACCGCCGACATGATCAGCGGGCAGACGTTCAAGTTCTACATCTACTCCAACAACCGCCGCGTGCAGATCAACGGCCGCGACGCCGACTACGACTTCACCCTGCAAACCGACGGTCCGCCGATCTTTTCGAAGGACTATCTGCAGGCGCTCAAGTGCGTTCCGAAGGTGCTGCAGCAGTAACCGTACCTTTGGCGACGCGCGCCACCGCGTTCACCAGTTTGCGATACGAGAGTTCCTCAAAGCTGTCCGCTTGCAGGAACTCTCCATCGCGCCACGACGAATAAAACCACTTGGCGAGCAGCGCCAGATGTTCCTGGCGTTCGCTCGCCGTTCCATTTTTCCCGGAGGCCGCCGCGCTATGCACCGCGTCCCGCAACCGCCGGTCGAGCGACGCCGAACCCGCGTTCAACTCGAACGCCACCGGACCCGTCCACCAGCCTTCGCGAATCACGAACAGGTTCAGGACGCCCGTCACCGCCGACTGCGCTACCGCGACGCCGTGCAGCTTTTCGAGGTCGCAAACCAGGTCGTCGCGCAGCGTCAGGATCTGCCGGATACGTTCGATCTTCCGGTGCATCTTCGCCGCTTCTTCAAAGTCCATCTCCTCCGATAGCCGGTCCCGCGTGGCGCTGGTCTTTTCGATCAATGCCAAGCCGTCCGTCTTCAGGAACTGCGACACGCGCTCGACCTCGGTGGCGTATTGTTCCACCGTCACCACTTCCTGGCACGGCCGCAGGCACATGTTCATTTCGCCGTAAATACAGCCGGGATGCGCGGCATTGGGATTCAGATTCTCCTCGCAGCGGCGAATCTGAAACAGGTCCAGGAACTGCCCGCTGAACAATTCGGCCTGCGCGCGCGTCCGAAATGGCCCGTAGTACAGCGACGCGCCGCCGCTCACACGGCTGGTTACCGACACGCGCGGAAACGCGTTGCTCAGAATCAGCTTGACGTAGGCCGGCATCCGCAGCTTGATCATCTTCAGGTACGAGTCCGGAAAATGCAGCCGGGCGAGGCGGTAAAACAGCAGCGTTGATTCGAGTTGCGAGCCGGTGAGCGCGTACTCGATCCGTCCGGCGACCTCGCGCAGGTTCAGGATCTTCGACGGCGTATCGCGCTTCTTCAGCAGCCGCGACAGCCTCCGCCGGAGGAGGCCGGTACGGCCGAGGTAGGGCTGCCCGGCCCCGTCCTCGCGAGGCCAAATGAGAAACACCGCCGGCGCGTCGGGAACCTGTTCGATGGCGTCGATTTCTACCGGAACCACTCGAAGTATTCCTCAACCGTCGCGGGCGCGACCTTTGCGACGCCTAAATTCTCCCGCACGTGTTCGACCTGTCCCATCCCGGTGAGCGCCACCGAGATCCCAGGCGTCGACCGCGTGAATTGAATCGCCCGCTGCGCGTCCGTCGCAAAGCCAGAGACCCGTTCCACCACCACCGGCGGCAGGTCCCGCGTCAACTTCGCCTGCAGCAACGAGGCCGAAGCCACCACCGTTACGCCCAGCCTCCGCGCCTGGTCGAGGACGTTCAATCCCTCGGCGTCGCGCCTAGATAGCGCCTCGGTCATTCCTAAATTGAACGGCAGTTGGATGAACCGGAAGCGGTGCGCTTCGCCACCGACTTCGTTCGCGATCTCCACCATCCGCGGCAGCGACAGTCCGCCGGGCATCGCGCGGAATCCGTTCCACGTCGCCGCGCCGTAGTACTGAATCTTGCCCTCCGCCGCCAGAACTTCCAGCGCCTCAAACGCGCGGCGGATCCTCGTGTAGAACTCGCTTTCGTCCACCGGACCCAGTTGCGTCTCCGGATTGTGCAGGTAAAAGACGTCCACCGTCGCCAGGCCCAGATTGCGGCGGCTCCGTTCCAGTTGATCGGCGAGGAACAGCGGATCGAGCGAGTGCATGTTCGCCACCACGTTTCCATGGTGCAGAATTCCGTTCGGAATCGCGCCCGGCACCAGGTACCCGGCCTTGGTGCAGACTACAAACTGGTCGCGCTGGACGCCCGATCGCGCAATGGCCGCGCCAAGGTT
>JAFDVT010000418.1 GCA_018268875.1 Acidobacteriota bacterium | reverse complement strand
CATAAGGACCTCGAAGGCCGCAAGACCACCGGCAAACTGCTCCTCCTGGTGGACCCGCAGTAACCGATGCGTAAGCTGGAATTCGACTTTGCGACCGCGGGCGTCGACGTCCTACTCGTCCAAACGCTGCCCAACATCCGTTACCTCACCGGGTTCACTGGGTCCAACGCCGGGTGCCTCGTTACGTCCGACGGCGAGACCACGCTGTTCACCGATCCTCGCTACACCACGCAAGCGTCGCAAGAGTTCGCGGGCGGTGACACGCGCATCATCACCAAACACCGCATGATGTCGCTCGCCGCGGTGGAGCATCTGGGCAAGCGCCGTTCCGTACGCATCGGTTACGACCCGGCGGCGACAACGGTGGCCGAACTTCGCCGGATCGAGGCGAAACTGCCCGCACGGTCCAGCCTGGTGGAGATCGAAGGCGCGGTGGAAAAGCAGCGACAGGTGAAGGACGAATCCGAACTCGCGTTGATCCGCGAATCGGTGCGGACGAACTCCGCCGCATTCGACGCAGTGGTTCGCAAGATCAAGCCGGGCATGCGCGAATCGGATGTCGCCGCCGAACTCGAATTCCAGCAGCGGAAGAAGGGCGCCAGCAGCCCCGCCTTCGACACCATCGTCGCCTCGGGACCTCGCACAGCCTTGCCCCACGCGCACCCGACAGAAGCGCGGCTCGATCCGAATATACTAGTATTAATTGATATGGGCGCCAGCCGGGGAGGCTATGCCAGCGACATGACGCGCATGCTGCACCTGGGCCGTCCGTCGGCGAAAGTTCGCGGTTGGTATGACGCTGTTCTGGAGGCGCAACTGGCCGCGCTTGATTCGATTCGCGCCGGCGTAACCGCTGGATCAGTGGATCGAGCCGCGCGGGAAGTACTGAAAGCAAAAGGATTTGCGGAACTGTTCACCCATTCGACCGGACATGGACTAGGACTGGAAATCCACGAAATGCCGGGTATCCGCTCGAAAGATAAGACCAGGCTTCGCGCAGGCATGGCCATTACGGTCGAACCGGGAATCTACATTCCTGGCGAAGGCGGAATCCGCATCGAAGATACGGTGGTTGTCACGCAGAACGGCTGCGAGATCCTGACCCCCACCACCAAAGAGTTCGTTTCGATCTAATAACTAGAACCATAAATGACTATCGAAGAAATACGTGAGCTACTCGGACTGTTCAACGAAAGCGGCGTTGCCGAAATGGAGGTGCAGCGCGGCGAAAACCGTGTTCGCCTCAAGCGTGCCGTGCTGAGCCCGACGTTGAGCCATGAGTATGTGGTTGCCGCGCCCGCACCCGCGTCCGGCGCCATCTACGCCGCCGCGCCCCAGGCTGCCGGCGTCCCCGCTCCCGCTACCCCATCCTCGCTTACCGGCGCCAGCGCCGTCATCGACACGCACGCCGAAAAGAACGACCTGATCAAGTCCCCCATCGTCGGCACCTTTTACGAATCGGCTTCGCCCGGCGCGGCGCCCTTCGTCAAAGTCGGCGACCAGATCGAAAAGGGACAGGTGCTGTGCATCATCGAATCCATGAAGCTGATGAACGAAATCGAAGCCGAATTCGCCGGCACGATCGTTTCCCGCCTTGTGGACAACGGCAAGCCGGTCGAATACGGCCAGGCCCTGTTTGCGGTAAAGCCCCGGTAACCGCCAGATGTTCCAAAAAATCCTGATCGCAAACCGGGGCGAAATCGCGCTCCGGGTCATTTGCGCCTGCAAGGACCTCGGCATCCGTACGGTTGCCGTCTATTCCGAAGCGGACCGCAACAGCTTGCACGCGCGGTTTGCTGACGAGGCGATTTGCATCGGCCCCGCCAAGAGCGCGCGTAGCTACCTGGACATTCCGTCGGTCATCAGCGCCGCCGAGATCAGCAACGCCCAAGCCATCCATCCTGGCTACGGGTTCCTCAGCGAGAACGCCGACTTCGCGGAAGTCTGCCAGACCTCCGGCATCCAGTTCATTGGTCCCAAGCCCGACGTCATCCGCATGATGGGCCTGAAGCAGCGCGCCCGTGAGGCGATGGACCAGCATGGCGTGCCGATCCTGCCCGGTTCCAAGAACGTCCTGGCCAGCGTCGAAGAGGCGCTGGACTTTGCCAACGAGATTGGCTACCCGGTGATCCTGAAGGCATCGGCCGGCGGCGGTGGACGCGGCATGCGCGTGGTTCGCGCCGCCGAAGAACTGCCCGGCATGCTCGCCCAGGCGCAAGCCGAAGCGGCCGCCGCGTTTTCAAACGGCGACGTCTACATGGAGAAATTCATCGAGGCGCCCCGTCACATCGAATTCCAGGTGATCGGCGACCAGCACGGCCGCGTCGAAGTTCTGGGCGAACGCGAATGTTCCATTCAGCGCCGCCATCAGAAGTTGGTGGAAGAAGCCCCGTCCCCCGCCGTCTCGCCGGAACTCCGTGCCGAGATCGCCGCGGGGCTCAAGAAGGCCTTCGAATCCATCGGCTATTCAAACGCTGGAACCGTCGAGTTCCTGATGGACGAAAAGGGCAAGCTGTACTTCATCGAGGTCAACGCCCGTATTCAGGTGGAACATCCGGTGACCGAAGCGATCACCGGCATCGACTTGGTGAAGGCGCAGATTCTGGTCGCGTCCGGCCGCCCGTTGAGCGAGATTCTGCCCGCCGGCGGCATCCAGATTCGCGGCCACGCCATTGAATGCCGCATCAACGCGGAACATCCGGAAACCTTTGCCCCTTCCCCCGGTCACATCACCGGCTGGAACGTTCCCGGCGGCATCGGAGTTCGCGTGGACACCGCAGCCTATTCGGACGGCGTGATTCCCCCGTATTACGACTCCTTGGTCGCCAAGCTGATCGTGCACGGCAAGGACCGCGCGGAAGCCATCCAGCGCACCCGCCGCGCGCTCGACATGTTTGTCGTTGAAGGCATCCAGACGTCGATTCCGCTACACCGCAAGATCCTGGAACATCCGGATTTTGTGGCGGGCAAACTGGACACCAGCTTCCTGGTGCGAACCAAGCTCACCGGCAACAAGTAAATCCAATTCGCCGCCTCAGCCACCACCACCGGCTCGGGCGGCGAGCGCCTTTTGATAGGCGTCGCGAAGCCGGTCCCGCGAATCGCCGCTCAACGGCGCCGGTTTCTCGGCAGGTTCGCAATCCTTGCACAACGAAACCGTCTGCCGCAGGCTGTTCAGAAACTCGATGCACGGCGGACAGTCCTTCAGATGTTCCTCGAGGTCCGCGCAGGATTCCACCGGCAGCGTCATATCCAGATACTCCGAAAGCGCCGCGAAGATCTGCTTGCAGTCCCCGCTGTGTTCGTGTTGTGCCATCTGATTCGCTAGACCTCCACCTTCTGTTCGAGGCGCAAACGCGCGTCTAATTCCTTGCGAACGGCAAGCCGCGCCCGGTGCCGGCGCGTCTTGACGGCGTCTTCGCTCATGTCCAGAATCTGCGCGGTCTCCTGCGTGGACAGCCCCTCGACATCGCGCAGCAGGATCACCGGCCGGTACAGTTCGGGAAGACTCCGAATCGCACGCTCGACCTCGCGGCGTAACTCCGCGCGCATCGCCTCATCTTCCGGCAGGCGGCTCCAATCCGCGATCTCGATCCGGAACCCGTCGCCTTCCTGTTGGCGCGCGGGCATCAGTTG
>JAFDVT010000417.1 GCA_018268875.1 Acidobacteriota bacterium | reverse complement strand
CCCCGTTGCAGGCTTGGCCGTCGGCGCCCTCGTCGCGACAGGATTTTTTTGGCTGCCCGTCGCGGAAGCCCAAAGTCAGGCCGACGCCCGTCAGCAGACGTTCGACAGCGAGATTAAGCCGTTCCTGACAAAGTACTGTCAGGGATGTCACAACGCCAAGGTTAAAACCGGCGGGCTCGCCGTTGACGGCTTCACCACCTCGGCCGACCTCCTGACGCACGCCGCCGAATGGGAACAGATTCTACATAAGGTCAAAACCGGCGAAATGCCGCCCAAGGGCCTGCCGCGCGCGGCCGCCGCGGTTTCGGAGAAATTCTATCTGTGGATCGAGAACGAGCTCGACCGTTCGGCCGCCGAGCAGCCCGATCCTGGCCGCGTCGGCATCCACCGGCTCAACAAGGCGGAATATAACAACGCTGTTCGCGACCTCCTGGCCGTCGATTTCACGCCCGCCGATGACTTTCCGGCCGACGACGCCGGTTACGGATTCGACAATATTGCCGATGTGTTGTCCATGCCTCCGGTGCTGACGGAAAAATATCTCGCAGCCGCAAGCAAGGTCAGCCGCCAGGCGGTGGGCAACTTTAAGGTGGAACCATCTCTCGAGCGCCTCATGCAGGACCGGCGGGTTTCGCAGCGCGAACGCATCGCCGAGGATTCCCCGCTGGGTACCCGTGGCGGCTATGCGACGACCTTCCGCTTCCCCGCCGAAGGGAACTATGTACTTCGCACGCGCATCCTGGGCGACCCCAAGGGTATGCTGCCGCCGATGCTCGAGTTCCGTGTGGATGGCAAGCGCGTCGCGCAGTTGCCGGTCACGCTGGATACCACCGAGGAAAGCGAAGAGACCCGCAAATTCGAAACCCGCACCCGCATCCCATCGGGCCGGCACGACGTCGCCGTCACCTTCCTGCGGGATTCGACCAAGCCCGAGGACACCGATATTCCGGTGAACGCCAAGGGCGAACCGCAACCGCCCCGCGTGCTCAGCGTGGACTATCTGGAAATCAGCGGGCCGTTTGACGTGACAGGCCCTGGCGATACACCCAGCCGCCGGGCGATCTTTTCCTGCCAGCCCAAGACGGCCGCCGAGCAGGAGCCCTGCGCCGAATCGATTGTGAAGCGTCTGGCCCGCCGCGCCTACCGTCGCCCCGTGACGGCCAAAGAAGTGCAAGGCCTCATGCGTTTCTACCGCATGGGCAAGGAGGATGCGGGAACCTTTGACGCGGGCGTACAGCTTGCCATCAAAGCGATGCTCGTTTCGCCCAACTTCCTGTTCCGCATCGAGCGCGACCCGGTGGCCACCGCGCACCAGGTGAACGAGCTGGAACTTGCCTCGCGCCTGTCATTCTTCCTGTGGAGCAGCATCCCGGACGACCAGTTGCTGACGCTCGCCGAACAGAACAAGCTCCGCTCCAACCTCGACGCGCAGGTTCGCCGTATGCTCGCCGATCCGCGCAGCCGCGCGCTGGTCGACAATTTCGCCGGCCAATGGTTGCATCTGCGCAATCTGATGCTGGTGAAGCCGGATCCGGAAAAGTTCCCCGAGTTCGACATGGAACTCCGCCAGTCCGCCAAGCGCGAAACGGAACTGTTTGTCGAAAACGTCATCCGCCAGGACCAGAGTGTTCTGGACTTCCTGGACGGCAAATATACCTATGTCAACGAGCGCCTGGCGAAGCACTACGGCATCCCCGGCGTGAAGGGCAAGGGCTTCCGCAAAGTGGAGCTCGACGGTTCGCAACGCAGCGGTCTCCTGACGCAGACCAGCGTGTTGACCGTATCGTCCTACCCGACGCGAACCTCACCGGTGATCCGCGGCAAGTGGATTCTCGAAAATCTGCTCGGCGTACCGCCACCCGTGCCGCCGCCCGGCGTGCCGGAACTCGAGGAAAGCAAGATCGGCGAGGCGAGCTCGCTTCGCCAGCAGTTGGAACAGCATCGTGCCAACCCCGCCTGCGCCAGCTGCCACGCCCGCATGGACGTCATCGGCTTTGCGCTTGAAACCTACGACGCCGTCGGCAAATGGCGCACCATGGACGGCAAGTTCCCCATCGACCCGAGCGGCACGCTTCCCAACGGAACGCCGATCTCCGGTTCGAAGGATCTGAAAACTGCGCTCGCCGCCCAGAAAGACGAGTTCATGACGGCGCTCAGCGCCAAGCTTTTGACCTACGCCCTCGGCCGCGGTCTGGAGCGATATGATAAACCCATAGTCCGCGCCATTTCCCGCGACACGGCAAAGGGCGGCTACAAATTTTCCGCGTTGGTGACGAGCATTGTCACCAGCAATCCCTTCCAGATGAGAAGGCCCGCAGTCGCAGATACAGTCCAAACGGAGCAACGAGCAAGCAAATGATTATTACCGGCAAGTCGCTTTCCAGACGCACCCTGCTTCGCGGCTTCGGAACCGCGCTAGCGTTACCGGTGCTCGATTCCATGGCGCCCGCCCTCAAGGCCGCGGCCACCACGTCCGGCAAGGCGGCCGGCGCGCCGCCGACGCGTATGGCGTTTGTTTACGTGCCCAACGGCATCATCATGAAGGACTGGACGCCCACGGCCGCGGGCGCTGGCTTTGAACTTTCGCCCATCCTCAAGCCGCTTGCCGCCCACAAGGATCGTCTCCTGGTGATGTCGGGCCTCGCCCACAAGAACGGACGCGCGCTTGGCGACGGCCCCGGCGACCATGCCCGTGCCGGCGCGACGTTCCTCACCGGCGTCCATCCGAAAAAGACCGAAGGCGCCGACATCCGCAACGGCATTTCCGCCGATCAGGTCGCGGCGCAGGCCATCGGCCATCTCACCCGCTTCCCCTCGCTCGAACTGACGCTCGAAGGCGGCGGCATGGTCGGCAATTGCGATTCGGGTTATAGCTGCGCGTACTCGAACTCCATTTCCTGGCGCAACGAAACCTCGCCGCTCGCGCCCGAAGCGAACCCCCGCGCCGTATTCGAACGTCTCTTCGGTGACGGCGAATTCTACGATCGCGACACCCGCCTCAAGATGTCCCGGCAGGACCGTTCGATCCTCGACTTCGTTCGCGAAGACACCGCCAGTCTGCAAAAAGAACTCGGCAAGAGCGACCAGCGCAAGCTCGACGAATATCTGTACTCGATCCGCGAAATTGAACGCCGGATTCAGACGGCCGAAAAGCAGACTCGCGAAGGCAACGACCAGCAGTTGAACCCGCAGATCGCCAAGCCCTCCGGCATCCCGGTGACCTTTGAGGAACACGCCAAGCTGATGTTCGACCTGGAAGTGGTGGCGTTCCAGACGGATTCCACGCGCACCATCACCTGCATGATGGGCCGCGAAGGTTCCAACCGCACCTACCGGTCGATCGGCGTGCCGGAAGCGCATCACGGCCTTTCGCACCACTTGAACAACGCCGAAAAGATCGAAAAGATCGCCAAGATCAACGCGCATCACGTCGAACTGTTCGGTTATTTCCTCGACAAGCTTGCCAAGACTCAGGACGGCGACGGTTCGCTCCTCGATCATTCGATGATTGTCTACGGCAGCAGCCTTTCGGACGGCAACCAGCACCTGCATCACGATCTTCCGGTGATGCTCGCCGGCGGAGGCAGCGGCACGCTCAAGGGCGGCCGTCACATCCAGTACGCCAGCGAAACCCCGATGACCAACCTGTTCCTTTCGATGCTCGATCGCGTCGGTGTGAAGCCCGAATCCATTGGTGATTCCAACGGCCGCGTCGAACATCTTTCGGACCTGTAAAGCCGCGCGATTTCGAAAATGAGGAGCCCAATGCCTGGCAATCCGCCGGGTGTTTGGCTCCTCATTTTGCTATGCGATCGTGAATTTGCTTAATTTGCATTTCGAATGCCGCAGGTATAGGCTTGCTCCAACCCGGTCCGATACCGGACCAGTTGAGGAACATGCTGAAAGTCACTCTAAGTCTCGCGTGGCTCGTTCTGTCTTCGCTAGTTTCGCTCCACGCCCAATCCTTCTACGGCTCCGTCGTTGGTACGGTGACCGATTCTTCAGGCGGCGCAATGGCGGATGCCAAAGCCGACCTCATCAATAACGGCACAGGCGATCGCCGCACGGCCCAAACCGACGGCAGCGGCAACTACCAGTTCGTGAACATCCCTCCAGGCCAGTACCGCCTGCAAATCGAAAAGAGCGGCTTCCGCCGCTACGCCCGCGATCCCATCACCGTCGAAGTCCAAAGCACCGTCCGCATCGACGTACAGCTTGAGGTCGGCGACGTGACGCAGACGATTGAGGTCACCTCGCAAGCGCCTCTGCTCCAAACCGAGAATGCTTCACTCGGACAGGTCGTGGAAGCGCGCAAGGTGCTGGAAATGCCGCTCAACGGACGCAACGTCTTCTCGCTGGTCTCGCTGGTTCCCGGTGTGGTGCCCGGTGGACAATCGGGCTCCACTCCCACTGGCGCCAACCCGTTCGCCTGGGCGAACTTCCAGATCGGCGGCGGACAGTCCAACCAAAGCGCCTCTTATATCGATGGCGCGCCCAACAACGCTTCCTACGTCAACCTGACGATGCTTGTGCCCACGCAGGACGCCGTGCAGGAATTCCGCGTGCAGACCAACAACCTCGGTCCGGAGTTCGGACGCCTCGCCGGCGGGGCCATCAACCTCACCACCAAGTCCGGCACCAACGGCTTTCACGGCAGCGCGTACGAATTCTTTCGCAATCGCGTGCTGAACGCCAACACGTTCTTCAACAATCGCGCCGGCGTACAGCGCCCCGCGTTCTCGCAGAACCAGTACGGCGTCAACCTTGGCGGCCCCATTCGCAAGGACAAAACCTTCTTCTTCGGTTCGTTCGAAGGCTTCCGTCTGCGTCAGGGCCAGAGCTACGTGTACAGCGTTCCCACCGACCCGATGCGCGACGGCAACTTCGCCGACGTCCGCAATTCGGCGGGCGCCGTGGTGCCCATCTACGACCCGCTTTCCACCTGCGGGCGTCTCGGCAATCCAGCCTGCGCCGTCAGTGGCACCGGCACCGAGGTGATCTCTCGCACGCCGTTCGCCGGCAACGTGATCCCAGCCTCGCGCATCGATCCCGCTGCGAAAGTCATGACCCAGTTGTGGGGCCGCGCCAACAGCGCTGGACTCCCCTTTACCGCTGTGAACAACTTCACCGCCAACGCCAGCGTCGGTGGCGACAACGACCAGGTGAACGGCCGCGTCGATCACAATGTCAGCGACAAGCAACGCCTCTTCGTCCGCTACACGTACTGGAAGAACCTCAACCTGCCCATCGACCCTTACGGCACCAAGGTCTGCGTGGATCGTTGCACCGAATCGATGAACACCAACCAGGCGGTGATCGGCGATACCTACTCGTTGACCCCCACCACGTTCCTCGACATCCGTCTCAGCTACACGCGCTTCCACTACGACCGTACGTCGTTAACGGCCGGCTATGACCTCACGCAACTCGGCTGGCCCGCCCAGTTGAACAATCTCGTATCCTTCCGCGTGCGGCCGATTCCATTGGTTACCGGTTACAACGGCGCGTTTTCCACCAATGGCGCGGGCAGCACCATTTTTGCGCGCAACGACGTGTACTCGATCATGCCCAGCATGACCAAGATCCTCGGCAAGCACACCATGAAATTCGGCGGTGAATGGCGCCGCCTCACCCATAATTACTATCAGCAGAACAATCCTTCGGGATCCTTCAACTTCGATGCGTTGATGACCTCCGTCAACCCTCTCGCCGCCGCCGGCACAGGCAATGGCTTTGCCTCGTTCCTGCTCGGCATGGGCTCCGGCGGTGGCATTACGCACAACAACTTCGTCGCCGGACAGATGCTGTACCGCGCGATGTACGCTGGCGACCAATGGCAGATCGGTTCGCGCCTGACGTTCAACTACGGCCTCCGTTGGGAACAGATGGGGCCCTGGTCCGAACGCTTCGATCGTCTTGTCGTCCTGTTGCCCACGGCCGAGAACCCGCTCAACGGCCGCGGAGGCTTGAACTTCAAGGGACGCCTGGGCCTCGTGAACTCGCCCGACAATCCCAGCCGCAACAACAACGCGCTCCGCAACGTCTTCTCGCCGCGCCTGGGCCTCGCCTACCGCGTCAACTCGAAGACCGTGGTGCGTACCGGTTGGGGCGTGTTCTTCCTGCCGAACGACGTCGCGTTCAACACGGCGCCGAACATCGACATCTCGAACGCTTACACCACGCCGTATGTCGGCACTTTGGACGGCAGCATCACGCCCGCCGACCGCCTCTCGAACCCGTTCCCCAAGGGCATCATTCAAGCGCCCGGCCGCGCGGCGAACATCCAACAGTTGTTTTACGGGCAGGGCATCAACGGCCCCGTGTACAACGATCCGCGAGCTTACACGCAGCAGTGGAACTTCGATATTCAGCGTGAAGTGCTCGGCGGAATGCTCATCGACATCGCTTATGCCGGTTCCAAGGGCACACACCTTCCGGGTCCCAACCAGGCTTTGAATCAACTGCCGGAATCGTTCCTTTCGCAGGGCGCGTCGCTGCTCACGCAGGTCGCAAATCCCTTCGTGGGCGACGTGCAGCTCGGCACGCTGTCGAATCCGACTGTGGCCCGCGCGCAGTTGCTGCGGCCTTATCCGCAGTACACGGGCTTCAATCAGGTCGCGCCGATGAACCGCAATTCGCTGTATCACTCGATGCAGTTGAAGGTGGAAAAACGCTTCGCGCAAGGTGCGTCGATCCTCGGTTCGTACACCTTTGCCAAGCTCATCAGCGACACCGATACCCTCACTGCCTGGCTTGAACCCGGTGGTGGACTCGCCGTGCAGAACTGGTACAACCTGCGTGCCGAACGTTCGGTGGCGCTGTACGATGTTCCTCACCGCGCCGTGATCAGCTTCATCTACGATCTGCCGTTCGGCAAAGGCAAGCCGCTCATGGGCTCCATCGGCAATGGGATGAACCGCATCATCGGCGGCTGGGGCATCAACGGCGTTTCCACCTTCCAAAGTGGAAATCCGCTCAGCTTCACGATGGCGGTCAACACCACGAACTCGCAGGGCGGCGGCCAGCGTCCCAATTCTACGGGACAAAGCGCCAAGCTCGACGGTTCGGCGCAATCCCGCCTCACCGGTTGGTTCAACACCTCGGCCTTCACCGCCACGCCGTCGTTCACCTTCGGCAACCTCGCGCGTTCGACAACGGATGTCCGTTCGCACGGCATCGCCAACTACGATTTCACGGTGTTCAAAAACACTCGCATCACCGAACGTGTTGGCCTGCAGTTCCGTACGGAAGTGTTCAACCTGTTTAACCGCGTGCAATTCGGCTATCCCGGTACGGCCCTTGGCAACCCGCAATTTGGCGTGGTCAGCGGCCAGTACAATACGCCTCGCCTCGTGCAGTTGGCGCTACGCTTGAATTTCTGAGGCGTAGTGAAGTTCGTACGATTCGGTCTGTCTCTGTGGCTCTGCGTCGCGGCATCTCCCGCGGCGCAGGGCCCTTCGCTTTCTACTGTGCTAAATTTCCAGCATCGCAACACGCCGACCGCGCAGAAATACCTGATCGAGACGATGGGCGGCGGCGTCGCCGTGCTGGACTACAACAACGACGGGCTTCTGGACATCTTCCTGGTCAACAGCGGTGCGCTCACCGAAGGCAGCAAGACCTTTGCTCGCACCCTGCCGGCGAACTGGAATCGTCTCTATCGCCAAGGCCCGGTCGGTACGTTCACTGATGTCACCGCGAGCGCGAAGCTCGATCGAAT
>JAFDVT010000416.1 GCA_018268875.1 Acidobacteriota bacterium | reverse complement strand
TGGGGCGCCGACGACAAGTTCTTCAACTACGCGCTCGCCTCGCAGTTAGGCGTGGCGATCCCCAGAACCGTTGTGCTGCCGCATAAGTCTTATCCGCCAGGCACGACCGCGCAGTCCATGCGCAATCTCCTGTACCCGCTCAACTGGGACGAAATCTTCGAATACGTCGGGTTTCCGGCCTTTTTGAAGCCGTATTCCGGCGGTGGCTGGAAGAGCGTCTATAAGGTGACGTCGCCCGACGATTTCTTCAAGGCCTACGACGACACCGGCGACCTGTGCATGACCCTGCAGGAAGGCATCGAGTTCGATGATTACTTCCGCTGCTACGTGGTCGGCCAGGAAAAGGTGCACGTGATGCGCTACGACCCGCGCCAACCGCACGATCACCGCTACGTGAAGAACGGTCCCGCGATCGATCCGGCGATGCACGAACGCGTGGTGAGCGACTGTCTCAAAATCTGCCGCGCGCTGGGCTATGACTTGAATACGGTGGAATTCGCCTGCCGCGACGGCATCCCGTACGCCATCGACTTCCTCAACCCCGCGCCCGACGCCGACTATTACTCGGTGGGCCCCGAAAACTTCGAATGGATCGTCAACGCGGTAGCCGAACTGGCCATCGGCAAGGCGCAGGAAGATCCCAAGCCCCTCGAATACCGTTGGGCGCAGTTCCTGAACGGCTAATCACATGCGGCCCAGCTTCACTGTCGGCATCGAGGAAGAGTATCAGACGATCGATCCGGTGACCCGCGATCTGCGGTCCCACATCGAAGCGGAGATTATCCAAAAAGGAAAGCTCCGGCTGCAGGAACGCGTCAAAGCGGAAATGCACCAGTCCGTGGTCGAGGTCGGAACCGCGGTGTGCCGGAACATGACGGAAGCTCGAGCGGAATTGCGCCTGCTGCGCCAGGGCATTATCGGCTTGGCCCGCGAAAACGGCCTGCAGGTGGCCGCCGCCGCGACGCATCCGTTTTCGAACTGGCGCAACCAGGGCATCTATCCCGACGAGCGTTACGAAGCGATTGTCGAAAACATGAAGCAGGTGGCGCGCGCCAACCTCATCTTCGGTCTGCACGTCCACGTGGGCATCGAAGATAAGGAGACGGCGATCCACCTGATGAACGCCGCCCGCTACTTCGTGCCGCATATTCTGGCGCTGTCGACCAACTCGCCGTTCTGGCTGGGCGACGAAACAGGCCTCAAATCCTACCGCTGCAAGGTGTTCGACAAGTTTCCGCGTACGAATATCCCGGACTACTTTCCGAGCTACGGCGAGTATGAGAACTTCATCAACCTGTTGATCAAGACAGGTTGCATCGACAACGCGAAAAAGATCTGGTGGGACATCCGTCCGCACCCGTTCTTTGACACGCTCGAGTTCCGCGTTTGCGACTTGCCGATGCGTTTGGACGAGACCATCGCCATCGCCGCGCTCATTCAGGCGACCGTGGCCAAGCTCTATAAGTTGCACGCCCAGAACCAGGGCTTCCGGCTCTACCGCCGCGCGCTCATCATGGAAAACAAGTGGCGCGCGCTGCGTTACGGCCTCGACGGCAAGCTCATCGACTTCGGCAAGCGCACGGAAGTTCCCTGCAAAGATCTGATTTACGAATACCTGGAATTTGTCGATGATGTAGTCGACGAGCTGGGTTGCCGGAATGAGATCAACTACATTCACAAGATCATCGAAAACGGCACCGGCGCCGACCGGCAACTGCGTGTGTACCGCGAAACCGGCGACCTCACCAAGGTCGTGGATTACATCGTTTCGGAAACCCAGGCCGGTGTGTTCGACTAGTATTTAGGAGTTTTTCAAGCTTTGATGACCGATTTGCGGACGCTGCCTTTCAACCCCGAATTCAGCCGGGGCGCTCACAATGCGATTCATGTTTGCCTGCGCGTCCAGAAGCACGAAAAGGTGACGGTGATCGCGGACCGCGCCTCGCAGGAGATCGCCGCGAGCATCGTCGGCGAACTCGAAAGCCTGGGCTGTCCCTACAAGAGCTTCGTACTCGAAGACATCGCGCCCCGTCCGCTGGTGGACATGCCGCGCGAGGTTCTGGAGGATCTCGAAACCTCGCAAGTGTCGATCTTTTCGGTGTACGCGCAGCAGAACGAGTTAAAGACGCGCATGCAGATGACCGACGTCGTCAACCGGCAGAAGATCCGCCACGGCCACATGGTGAACATCGAGCCTCGCATCATGCTCGAAGGCATGCGCGCGGACTTTGAGAAGGTCGACGATCTGTCCAAGCGCGTGATGGACATCGTGGCCGGGGCCAAGCAGATTCGCGCCACCACTCCCGCGGGCACCGACATCGTAGCGGACATGAACCCCAATTACCGCTGGATCAAAACAAGCGGCATCATTTCGCCGATGAAGTGGGGCAACCTGCCGGGCGGCGAGATCTTCACGACGCCGGGCGAAGTAAACGGCGTGTTTGTGATCGACGGCGTAGTGGGCGACTATCTCTGCGCGAAGTACGGCGACATCGGCGCGACGCCGCTGACCATCGAGATCGCGGGCAACCGCCTGAAAAGCGCGTCGTCGGCGAACAAAGCGTTGGAAGCGGAGTTCTGGGAATACTGCCACCGCGACGAGAACTCCGATCGCGTAGGAGAGTTCGCAATCGGGACCAACATCGGTCTGCGGGACGTCATCGGCAACATCCTGCAGGATGAAAAGCTCCCCGGCGTGCACATCGCATTCGGCAATCCCTACGGGTTCCACACCGGAGCGGACTGGTATTCGTCGACGCACATTGATGTGGTGGGTCGCAACTTCAACATCTGGGCAGACGGCCACCAGATCATGGACTCCGGCCGGTTCTTGGTTTAGATAAGCGAGCGCTCAACTCCTCGATTCGCGCGGTGCTCGGAGTGCTCGCCTACACCGGCGCTCGGGTCGGTGCCGTGGCGAAACTCCGGCTGTCCGACTACCGCGACCTCGGCGAAACGAAGTCGCTCCGCTTCCGCGAGAAAGGCGGCAAGGAGCGGGAAATACCGGTGCGGCATGACCTCGAAGGCTGGCTCCGCGAGTACATCGCCGCAGTTGGCATCGCGGAAGATACGCGTAGCGCGCCGCTGTTCCGTGCGGCCAATGGAAAGAAGAAAGAGCTGACGAGCGCCGCCTATGCGGCGCACTCAATGCGACAGATGCTAAAGCGGCGGCTCACCGATGCCGGGCTGCCCGATGTGTTTTCGCCGCACTCGTTCCGCGTCGCGGTCGTCACCGATCTGCTGAAGCAGGACGTGCCGCTAGAAGATGTGCAGTACCTGGCCGGGCA
>JAFDVT010000415.1 GCA_018268875.1 Acidobacteriota bacterium | reverse complement strand
CGAAATCACCACCTGGAAACGGTGGCGCGAGGTGATCGAAAAAGTCGTGTTCATCGTGGTGAGCCGCCCCGGGCACGAGTACGCCATCCCCGAAGGTGCGAGCGTCGTGCCGCTCGACCATCTGGCGATGGACGTGTCTTCTACCGCGATTCGCGCCAGCATCCGGGGCGGGCGGAAACCCGACGGTTTGCCGGGGCCCGTTTGGAACTACATCGAAGAGCACGGTTTATACCGCTAAAATAGAGCCGGTGATCCTTACCGTCACACTGAACCCGGCGATTGACCGGACCATTCTCGTCGACAAACTGGTGTTCGAGGACCGGTCGTACATGCGGTCGTCCGTCGATTCGCCTGGGGGACGCGGCATCAACGCGTCGCGCGTATTGAAAGGCTTCGGCGCAAAGACGATGGCGGTGCTCACGGCCGGCGGCGAAGCCGGCGACCGCATGTCAGCGCTGCTCGAACAGATCGGGTTCCCCGCCGATGTCATCCGCGTTCGGGCTGAGACCCGCACCAACATGACCATTTCCGACAAGGCCGGCTTGACGATCAAGCTGAACGAAGTCGGCGGCGGCATCACCGAGGACGAGTTGCAGCAGGTTCGCGATGCGGTGGAGCGGCATCTGCCGGAAGCCGAATGGCTGATGTTGTGCGGCAGCCTGCCTCCCGAAGTTCCGACGAACTTTTACGCCAAGCTGATCGAGATCGCGCATGAAGCGAACGTCAAGACGTTTTTGGATACCGACGACGCGGCGTTGCTGCGAGGCCTGGAGGCGAAGCCGACCGTGGTGAAGCCGAATCAGCACGAAGCGGAACGGCTGATTGGCCGGGCGTTGTTGTCGCGGGCGCGCAGTGTGGAAGCGGCGCGCCAGATACAGGAACTGGGCGCCGACACCGTATTGTTGTCCCTTGGCAGCCGGGGCATCATCGCGTGCCGCAAGGATGAAGACATGATTGAAGCCACGCCTCCTTCGGTGGACGCGGTGAGCGCGATCGGCGCCGGAGACGCGGTGGCGGCGGCGTATGTCTGGGCATCGGCTAGCGGGTTGACGTTTCTCGAATCCGTGAAGTGGGCGGTGGCCTGCGGTACCGCGACGGCGACGCAGCCCGGTATGCAGTTTGCCACCAAGGCACAGACCGAAGCATTGCTGCGGCGAATCGAAGTCAAAACATTGCGATAAGGAACCATGGCAAAAATATTGATGGTGACGTCGGAAGCGGCGCCGTTCGCCAAGACCGGCGGTTTGGCCGACGTATTGGGAGCATTGCCGCAAGCGCTGGTGCAGCGCGGACATGAAGTGATGGTGGTGCTGCCCGCCTACGGCAACGCCAACCTGAAAGGCGCCGAGCGGTTTTACAACGAACTGCCCGTCTGGATGACCGGCGGCTATTACCAGTGCGCGCTGGACCGCATCGAGCGCAACGGCGTTCGCTACGTGTTTGTGAACTGCCCGCCGTTGTTCGGACGCCACGGTCTGTACGGCGACATGTGGGGCGATTTTGGCGATAACCCGGTGCGCTTTGCCGTTCTGTCGCGGGCGGCGATCGAAATCGCGCAACGCGTTTTCTTGCCCGACATCCTGCACTGTCACGACTGGCAGGCGTCACTTGCGCCGGTGTATCTGAAAACCGAATATCTTGGCAACCCCGCCCTGCGTCACATTCGCAGCGTGTTGACGATTCACAACCTCGGATACCAGGGGCAGTTCAACGCAGGCGTGCTGAACGACCTGGGCATCAATATTCCGGCCGTGTTCCACATCAACGGGCTCGAATATTTCGGGGATGTGAACCTGCTGAAGGGCGGCATCGAGTATTCGGACTACATCACCACGGTGAGCCCGAAGTACGCGCTGGAGATTCAAACGCCGGAATACGGCTTTGGCCTCGATCCGCTGTTACGGTCCAAGGCAAGCATTCTTGCCGGGATTCTGAACGGTGTCGACTACGGCGAGTGGAGTCCCGAAGCGGACGGCTACCTGCCGGCGAATTATTCCGCGAAGGACTTGAGCGGCAAGCGCGTTTGCAAGAAGGCGCTGCTCGAAGAGTACGGTCTGGATACGTCGGACCTCGATCGTCCGCTGGCCGGGATCGTGTCGCGCTTTGCGTACCAGAAGGGCCTGGATCTGGTGGCGGAATGCATTCAAGGCATCGCCGATCTTGGTATGCAGATGGTGGTGCTGGGCAGTGGCGACGCCGCGCTCGAACGCGCGTTCGGCGGCATTGCGCGGGCCAAGCCGGACCAGTTCGGCTATCGCGGCGAGTACAACAACCGGCTGTCCCACCTGATCGAGGCGGGTTCCGACATGTTCCTGATGCCGAGCCGCTATGAGCCTTGCGGACTGAATCAGATCTATTCGCTACGCTACGGCACGGTGCCGATCGTACGGGCGACGGGCGGCCTCGACGACACGATCCAGCATGAGACGGGCTTCAAGTTCTGGGGCGCGACCTCGCACGAGTTGTACGGCTGCATCGCGCACGCCAAGCACATCTACGAAAACGAAAAGGACTGGTGGGAAACCATGATGACCGCCGGCATGAGCAAAGACTTTTCGTGGGACGCGTCGGCCGCCGACTATTCGAACCTGTATCAGAGGTTGATGGCGACGGCCTGAAGATGGGCGCGCACGGACGCTGGCACGGTGTCCGGATAAAGCGTGTATTTGTCGTAATCCGGGTACGGATGTCCGTCGTCGGCGAGGTCCGCGAGCATCCAGAACAGATCGGCGGCCATCCCGCAGCGGCGTGAGGTTTCGAGCCACTGCCCGTACACGTCGTCGCGCGGCGCCGGGGCGGTGATGCCGTACTCTTCAAAGAACACCGGCTTGCCGACTTTGGCTCCGATTTCGGCGTGATCCTCAATCCAAGTGTTGCCGTAATCGTAGGTGACGCCGAACGTTTCCGGGTACAGATGGAAGGACGCAAAGTCCACCGAAGGGATGCGCAGGAACTCTTCGAAGTCGTAACCGTGTTCGCCGTTCAGGTACCACTTGAGCGTGAACGTACGGTTGAGGAAGCCTTCGTCGCCGAGGCCGACCAGGTGGTTACTATCGATGGTTTTGAGATGCGTGGTCATCGCTTCGATCCAACTGGCTAGGACAGGGATGCCGGCGCCGCAGCGGGACTCATTGGCAAGTTCCCAGGCGGCGATGGTGGGCTCGTCTTTATAGGCTCGGCCCGTGTATGGATTCACGCGGGTGAGCACTTGCGTACACCAGTCTTTGTAGGCCTGGCGAGTGCGCGAGTCCTGATAAAAATCGTCGTGTCCCGTGAGGTTGAAGCGCGCGCTGTAGGCGTCCATACCGCCGAAGTCTTTCCAGTTATTGGTAAGCGGCAGGAGCAGGCGGATGTTGCGCGCGGCGGCGGCGGCAACCGTGTAATCAAGTTCCTGGAGGAAGGCTTCGTCCTGCGTTTCGGAGTACGCGATGGTGCGGACGACGTTGCAGCCGAGAGCCGCGGCGGAGTCCAGAAGGCGGTCCGCCATGGCTCGGCTTTTGTGCGGCAGGTAGTAACAATTGGCGCCAGACAGATGGGTGGTGAGGCGCGTTCCCGCGGCTTGTATAAAGTCCATTCGAAGTGTTACCAGGCGAGCGCTGTCGAGAAGACGCGCGGGTCGGCGGCGGCATCGACGTAGCCATTTTTCCAGTCGATGTGCAGACCGCCGGAGGAATTGAGCGTCCAGGGTCCGGCGATCGAAAGGCGATGGCCGCGGCGCATCAGTTCCATGCGGACGTTCTCCGGAATGCGGCTTTCGAGCGTCACGGCGCCCGGGTTCATGACGTGCGGAAAAACAGAGGCCGGAAACGCGGTGGAGGTCCAGCGCGGCGCTTCGATGGCCTGCTGGATGTTCATGCCGAAGTCCACCATGTTGATGAGCGTTTGGATG
>JAFDVT010000414.1 GCA_018268875.1 Acidobacteriota bacterium | reverse complement strand
GTTGATCACCGGGGCGGTGCGCTGCAGCAGCGTGAACCCGACCGGCGACGGCCGCATGGCGCCTAGTCCCGTCGCGAACAGAACGACTTCGGTTCCCGGGGCCGCCGGGTTGTCCATGGTGACGTTCTCGTCTGTTTTGTTATTGGTGCAGGCGGCGACACCTTCGGCTTGGAGGAACAGCGCCGGCGTGGCAGGGCGGACGACGATCGGGATCGCCGGTCCCGCCAGCGCGGCGACCAGAATCTGAATGTTGCTGACGCCGACAGGCAGGTCGGGCGGCAGCAGTGCCACAATCTCCTCCGGACTGACCGTTAGAAGACCAATCGGGCGGTTGTGAACATACACCCGGGTCCCGGTGTTGGCCAAGGCGATGGGTAGCGTGGTGGTTTCCGGGAAATTGACGGCGGCGGAGGCCAGCGCGAGGTCGCGACCGTGGATGGTCAGCAGTCCATAGGGCGAATAGGAATCCGGAACGCCGGAGGCGGCGTTGACGATGGTGTCCGATGCATAGGCCGGGGCTGGCGGATCGCGCCGTTGGGCGGACAGGAACGTCACGGAAAGGAGCAGAAGCGCGAGTCGGGTACGCATTGGGTCCTGGACCAGCGTAACTTGGGTTGTGCGAAGCCGGGCGCGGTCGTTTGCGGGTTGCGTCCACCTCTTGTGTGGGGGTGTTAAGTCACTAGGAAATAAGGGGATAGGTCATTTCGGGAGGAAGCCGCGGAGGAGGCCTTCGAGGCGTTCTTTGAGTCCCCAGGGTTCGAGGCGGAGTTGGACGTCGCCGACGCGGCCTTCGACGACCTGGAACGCCGCTGGCGTGGGTTCGACCGGGCGGTAGCCGGACATCTGATGGTCCAGGTAGCAGGTTCCGGCGGGGAGCATGGTCCAGAAGCGGCCGCGGCGGTCGGCTTTGCCGTGCCAGACCTTGTCGCCGCAGCGGACTTCGACCGGGGCGCCAGAAAGTTGCTTCACTGTATTGCTGTTGCCGTCGAGGGCTCGAATTTCGCCGTAGATGAGGCCGAAGCCTGAGGGAAGCCTCCGCTGGAGGGAGGCCGGAGGTTTGCCGTTGACCGCGAGGCAGGGCAGCACGGCGTCCTTACTGCTGCCGGCCCAGACGGCGAATTCGTGGATGGAGCCGGGTTCGAGAGGTCCGCAGTCTTCGAGCACGACGATGGATTCGGCCTTGCGTTTGTCCTGGCCGCGTTCGACGCGCAGTAGTGTAGTGGTCGATCCATCGAGCACCTTACCGGTAAAGTTTTCCGTTACCGGCTCGATTTCCATGGTCAAAACGACCAGCAACGCGCCCGCGATCCACATCTTCTGGCCCCCCTTGTGCAAGTAACGTTCCAATGCGGCCCGTGCTAAGCGATTGCTAAACTAGAAAAGTAAATTCCCCCCGCAAGAAGGTTTCGCAAGGAGATAAGAATGCCAATTAAAGTTGGGATCAACGGCTTCGGCCGCATCGGCCGCAATGTGGTTCGAGCCGGATGGAACAACCCGGAACTCGAGTTCGTTGCCGCTAACGATCTCACCGACACCAAGACTCTGGCCCACCTGTTGAAGTACGACTCGATCCTCGGCCCGTTCAAGGGCGATGTGAAGGCGGAGTCGGACGGCATCGTCATTGACGGCAAGAAGTTGAAGGTTTTTGCGACGAAGGATCCGGCCGAGATCGACTGGCCCAGCGTGGGCGCCGATGTCGTGATCGAATCGACCGGTCGTTTTACGGACGCGGCGGACGCCAAGAAGCATCTGCGCGGCAGCGTCAAGAAGGTGATCATTTCCGCCCCGGCGAAGGGTGAGGACCTGACGGTTGTGCTCGGCGTGAACGACAACGTTTACGACGCCGCCAAGCACACGATCGTGTCGAACGCGTCCTGCACCACCAACTGTTTGGCTCCGGTGGTGAAGGTCCTGCACGAGAAGTTCGGTATCGAGAAGGGCCAGATGACGACGGTCCACAGCTACACGAACGACCAGAACGTCCTGGACTTCCCGCACAAGGATCTGCGCCGCGCCCGCGCCGCCGCCTTGAACATGATTCCGACGACCACCGGCGCCGCGAAGGCGATCGGCCTGGTGCTGCCGGAGTTGAAGGGTAAGCTGGACGGCTACTCGATGCGCGTTCCGACCCCGAACGTTTCGGCCGTGGACTTCGTGGCGATCCTGAAGACGAATACGACGACCGAAGCGGTGAACGAAGCGTTGAAGGAAGCGTCGGAAGGTCCGCTGAAGGGTATTCTCGGTTACACGACGGATCCTGTGGTGTCGACGGACATGCTGTCGAATCCGAACAGCTCGATCGTGGATGCGGAGATGACGAAGGTCCTGGACGGCAATCTGTGTAAGGTGCTGGCGTGGTACGACAACGAGTGGGGTTACTCCTCGCGCGTGTGCGACCTGGTGATCTTCATGGGCAAGAAGGGTCTGTAAGGCTTTCCTTTCGGCTTAGTCTTCGAGAGAGGCGGGGTGGCGATGATCGTCACCTCGCCTTTTGTGTTTTGGAGTCGGCTGGTGCGAAGGATCTCCGACGAGTGGCCTGCCCCGCAGTGTGGGTTTCTCTCGCCAATCTGCGCGCGTTGTAACAGCTACCGTTTCGCTAGGTATCTTCCGGTGTCGGTGTCGGCCATTTTCCGCCAAACAACCCATCCAAGAAAGCCGCAATTTCTTCGTCTCCGGTTTGCCCGCATCCCATGCAAACGCCTAGCGACGCCGCGACCGTCTTAACACCGCAGTAAAGGCAGAGAAAAGTTGGTTCGATAGGGTGCGTGGCAAGCCACAACTGACCAGTCTTTTTTACGGAGTTCTTTCGCTTCGACGATTAGCCTCCGCTGTGGCTGCGAGACCAGGGTTGGATTTCGCAGAAGTGCGAACTCCAACGCGGCGTGCAGCCCAATCGTTTTGGCTGGCTGCTGTCGTTCAAAAACGGCCTGGGGCTCCTCCTGCTCTACATATGACTTCAATAACAATTCAGCAGCCTGAATCAGATGGAGAAGTGCAAATTTCAGGTGATACGTACTCGGAGGACGCGTAAATTCGGGGGTTGCGAAACATAGTCGCCCACTACTATTCCGATACTCAATGTAGTGTGTCTCGTGGTCAAACGTCCGGTCCGTTTCTATATGGTCGTCCGACTGAGACTGATAGAGGTGTTCAATCGCATGGTGAAGTGTATGCAGGGCGTTCTGCCGGAGGTTCAATCGAATCGAGCCCATTTCTCATTCTGCGCTCCAAAAGTCAATCGGCGAGGTAAGACGGCCACAGGCTACCGCGACGGCGTAGTGATTCGTGACGGAATTGGAATCGTCAATACGCCTGGCCCAAGGGGGCGCGCTATCGTCCCTTCATCTCGCTGTACAAACCTTCGAAGCGTTTGAACAGCGCGGGGTTTGACGCCCACCCGTAGTCTTCGAGCCGGAACTGCGCCATGGCCTCGTCCACGGTCGCGTATTTCTTCGAGAGCGTCGACATACGGTCGCGCATCGTTTCGAAATCTTTGCGCCACTTGATGAGATCCGCCCTGGTCGAGACCGGGCCGTGACCCGGGATTACCGTGTCGAAGTCCAAGGCCAGGACTTGGTCGATGGTTTTGGTCCATTCGATGGCGGAACCTCCGGCGGAATAGTCGATGACGGGCGCCTGACGGACGAACATGTCCCCGGTTTGGATGGTTTTCAACTCCGGATAATAGACCACCGCGTCGCCGTTGGTGTGGGATCTGCCAAAGTGGCGGGCCTGGACGTGCTTGCCTCCGAGCCAGAGTTCGGAACGGTCGGCGAAGGCGATGCGGGGGGCGCCGGGCTGCTTCTTTTCGACGATATTGCGGCGGGCGTTTTCGTGCAGGAGGATCTCGACGCCCTGCGCCAGCAGCTTTTCGTTGCCTCCCGAGTGGTCGCCGTGGTGGTGCGTGTTGTAGACGTAGCGCACCTTCTGATCCGTCACGGATTTCACCTTTTCCAGAATGATTTCGACATCGCGAGGGAACTTCACGTCGGTGAGGATGACGCCGTCGCCGGTGATGTAGACGCCGGTGTTGCCTCCGTCGCCTTCGATGACGTAGAGGTTCTCTTTCACTTTGGAGATGTCGAGTTTCGGCGGCTCAAGCTGCGGCTTGGCTGCGAAGAAGGCTCCGGTGAGGAGAAGGGCGAAGGTGGTCCGAAGTAACAGCGCCTGCGGCATGGTTTGTATTGTACATTGGCCAATTGCGGACTATTCGTGATCTTTTGGCGTTGTTCCTGCTGGTTTGCGGCGCGTACTGGAAACTGACGCTGACCGGCGACTACACGTGGGCCAATCAATCGGACATGGCGGACCAGGTGCTGCCGTGGCTGCAGATGCAGGCTCGCGAGTGGCAGGCGGGCCGGCCGTTCCCGCTGTGGGACCCGTATCAATGGGGCGGCCAATCGCTGGTCGGGCAACTGCAGACGGCGGTGTTTTACCCGTGGAACTGGGTGCTGTACTTGTGGCCCTTGGGGCCGGATGGGTCGGTGTCGCTACGCGTGCTGGGGTGGTGGCTGGTGCTCGCGAGATTCACGGGCGCGGTGTTCTTTTATGCGCTGGTGCGGGACCTGGGACGGTCGCGGCTGGCGGCGGTGTTCGGCGGCGTGCTGTTCGCCTGTACGGGGTACGTGGGGACGACGGAATGGCCGCAGGTGGTGAACGGCGCGATCTGGTTCCCGCTGGCGTTGCTGTTCGGGTTGCGCGTGATGCGGTTCGGACGGTGGACGGACGGTGTGTTTCTGGGCTCGTCGCTCGCAATGGCGGTGCTGGCCGGGCATTACCAGGTTCCGGCGCACATGCTGCTTTGCGCGGGCGGACTGATCCTGGTCCGGCGGCGAGGTTGGCGGGCGGCGCCTTGGGTGGCGTTGAGCTTTGTGTTGCTGGCGGCGGTGCAGTTGTGGCCGGCGCGCGAGTTCTGGCATTCGGCGCTGCGGTGGATCGGGAATGGACCTCCATTGACGGCGGCGGAGAAGGTGCCGTTCGCGGTGCATGCGGCGGATTCGCTGGACCCGGTGTCGCTCACCGGCGTGTTCGTACCTCGGATTTATACGGCGTT
>JAFDVT010000413.1 GCA_018268875.1 Acidobacteriota bacterium | reverse complement strand
GGTCGCCGGACCAGCAGTATTTGCTGGTGGAGCCAGGGGACGCGGTTCCGGCGGTGAATCGTTTTGAGTTTGCGACAGGCAAGGTGGTGGCATGGATCTCGCATCGCGAAGAGGGCCTGCGCGGCGCGCGATACTCTCCTGACGGCCGTTGGATCGCGTTCCATGCGGAAGCGTCGCCAATGGAGCGTCGTGTGTACATCGCGCCCAATCGCGAACAATCGACATCGGCCGACTGGATTCGCATCGGTACGGAGAATTTCAGCGATATTCCGGGCGTGACGCCGGTCGATTTTCAGCCTTCATGGTCGCCAGACGGCAACCTGCTGTACTGGCTATCGGGGCGTGACGGATTCCGCTGCATCTGGGCGCAAAGTCTGGATCCGGTGACGAAGCGGCCGCAGGGTCCGCCGTTCACGATACGCCACTTTCACAAGTCGCGCCGGACGCTGCTGCGCCAGGTTTCGACGCGGGCGACGCAGGTGGGATTCCGCGTGTACCGGGATCGCGCCTACTTCGCGATGGACGAGATTACCGGCAACATCTGGATCGCCGACTTGCCGCGTTAGCGATTGGCTGGAGTGACTGGCCGCCGCGTCCGGAGAATGGCGCATTCCTTGCGCGTTTGCGCCGGATCTCTGGACAGTACTTCGTGCTTCGGATCCCAGGAATAGACGTCGCAACTCGATGTCTGGCCCTTGTCCCAGGCGGCGAGCTCCGCTACATGGGGAGCGCCCATTGGCCAGCGAATGGTGCGTCCGTGAATCAGAACGGAGCCGTTGTCAAGGACGTAGATCGTTTGCCAGGCATCGTGCTTGAGACCGGAGCCCCAGACCGGGTACCCCTCTTCTTCTACAAACTTCAGGATGGGTTTGAGCTTCCCGCCTAGGAGCAGGTAGAGGGTTGCGATGGATTCTCCGCCCTGGCTGAGCCACCCATGGCGTCGGACAAGAACGACGCGGCGATCGCCCATGATTCGGGTCTCAATCACCGGAGGACGCGGGACAGCTCGCACTTCCGTCACAAAAGGAGCCGATTTTGCGCCAGCCTGCTTGGGTGCGGTCGAACGCGAAGGCAAGTTGCGCAAGCGGCACATCCAGCATCAGGATGGCCTCGTCTTCGCGGTCGTCGTCGAGGTTGACGAACGACAGGCTGCCCTGCGCCGGAGACTCCATGCCCTTGGCCTCGCCGAACAGCCAGATCTCCGCTTCGCGCCGTTGCGCCGCGTCGTTGCTGCGCAGCTTGGTGAAGATGGTCAACGGGTCCGGCGGCGCGGCCATCGCGGTGGATGCGGCCACCAGTAGTAGTGGTACGACGATCGGAACGACACGGTGCAAGCTTCAGAATATCCGCCCTGATAGAATTCGCGCTATGCAAATCAGCAGGCGCGAGTTTGTTGCAACGGCCGCCGCCGCTACTACCGCTACCGCTACAGCGGCAGCCGAGCGTCCTCCGAACATCGTCTTCCTGATGCCCGACCAGCACCGGTTCCACACCACCGGATGCCTGGGCAACGACCAGGTGCAGACTCCCCATATCGACCGCCTTGCCTCGCAAGGACTGGTGCTCGAAAACACCTTCGCCAATACGCCCGTGTGCTGCCCTGCGAGGTCCATCCTGCTTACCGGGCAGTACTGCCATCGCAACGGCATGGTGGCCAACGACCTGCGGCTACGCGAGTCCTCCGTGTCCTTTGCCAAGGAGTTGAACAAAGCCGGGTACCGCACCGGGTTCGTCGGCAAGTGGCATCTGGACGGTGGCCCCAGGTTGCCGGGATTTGTTCCGCCCGGCGAGCGGCGGCAAGGTTTTGAATACTGGGCCGCGAACCAGTGCAGCCACATGCATTTTCACAACACCATCTTTCGCGATACGCCGGAACCCATTGTGCTCGACAAGTTCGAAACCGACGGGTATGCCGACTATGCGGTGGAGTTCCTGCGGCAATCGAAGACGGATTCGCGGCCGTTTTATCTGACGGTGCAATGGGGGCCTCCGCACGATCCGTACAAGGCTCCGGAAGAATACGCGCGCCGGTACGACGCGAAGAAGCTGCGAATGCGGCCCAATTGGCGCGATGTGCAAGGCAACGGCGCCGAGGCGATCGCGCAATATTACGCGATGGTGACGGCCATCGACGACGCGGTGGGGCGCGTTCTGCGAACGCTCGATGAACTGGGGTTGGCGGACAACACCATCGTGCTGTATGCGTCCGACCATGGCGACATGCTGGGGTCGCAGGGCGAGCGGCTAAAGCGCAAGCCGTGGGAAGAGTCGATTCGCGTACCAGGAATTCTGCGCTGGCCCGGAAAGATCAAGCCCGGCACGCGGGACCGGCGGACGTTCTTTACCCATGTCGACTTCGCGCCGACGCTGCTGGGTCTTGCGGGACTGCCGGCGCCGAAGGAGATGCAGGGCCGCAACATCGCCTCGTCGATTCTCGAGGGCAAGCGCGGGCCCGACTCGGCATTCTTCCAGATTTTCGGGCCGTATGCAGGCGACGGGACGCCGGAAGGCTGGCGCGGCGTGCGCGACGGGCGCTACATGTACGCGGCGTTCCGCGACGACCGGCCGTGGGTGCTCTACGACATCGAAAAAGATCCGTACCAAATGCGCAACCTCGCGCAGGAAAGCTCCGCGAAGGCCGTTCGCGACCGGATGCGGAAGAAGCTTGCCAACTGGATGGAAGCCACCGGAGACCGCTGGGATTTCAACTGGTCGGTGCCGGTGGAAGACAACGCGAGGCTGTTCCGCCACCGCATGTTTTACAGCGTGCCCGAATACCTGGAATGGGCGAAGCTGCATCCCGGCGAGGCATCGACATAAGGCCGGACTCAGTTTCTGGGGCGGCCCTCGGCGGGATCCGATGGGTTGGAGGCCTGCCGGAACTCGGTGGGCGTCACGCCGACGCGGGAATGAAAAACGCTCGTCAAATGGCTGTGGCTCGAAAAGCCGGTTTCGTAGGCGATGTCGGAAATGTTGCGAGGCGAATGGCGCAGCAGGTAACGCGCGCGCCGCAGACGCCTCTCGATCACAAATTGCGCCGGTGTGGCGCCGAACGAGCGGCGGAAGTGGATCAGAAATTCGTTGACCGTTCTCGAGACGGACGCCGCCAGCGTTTCCAGCCGCAGCGGTTCCCCGAGGTGGGCATCGATAAAGGACTCGATGCGTGCGGCTTCGCTCGCGCTGAGGCGATCTTCGTGCGGCGTCGGGGGGTGGATCAAGCGGCGTGCGGCGGGATCGGGTCCATC
>JAFDVT010000412.1 GCA_018268875.1 Acidobacteriota bacterium | reverse complement strand
TGATTGCGAATGATCGGCAGGACGCCCGAAAGACTCTTCATCGGGCGGCAGATCGACTCGCCCGTGGTGGTGTGCTGCCGCATGATTTCCCATTCGTCGCTTGTCAGGGAACCTGGCTTGAACAGAATGGAGTCCGGAATGCTGATCTTGCCGATGTCGTGCAGGAATCCGCCGCGGTGTAGTGACCGGATGTCGGACGGCGGCAGACCCAGCATTCGGCCGAGAGTCATGCTGTAGGCTGCAAGCCGCTGGCAATGTTGACCGGTGTGACGGTCCCGCTGCTCCACCGATTGCGCCAGCGCGAACAGAATCGTTTCCGCTTCTTCCAGAGAATCGATCAGCGCCTTGTTGCGGAGCATCGCCCGAACCCGCGCGCGAACCACTTGCGGTTGCAACGGTTTGACCAGGAATTCGTCAGCTCCGGAGGTGATGCCAGCCACTTCGCTTTCGACGCTCGAAATGCTGGTGAGCATCAGGATCGGGATGAACTGCGTGCGGCGCTCGGTTTTGAGCTTCCGGCAGAACTCCGGGCCGCTCATTTCCGGCATCATCATGTCCACCACGATCAGGTCGACCTTCTCTTCGGCGATGATGTCGAAGGCTTCGACGGGACGCTTGGCCTCAAGGAGGCGGTGGGAACCGTGCTTGAGCATGCCGCGCAGCACGCGGCGGTTGATCTCCACGCTATCGAGGATCAGGATGGTGGAGGGCTGACAATCCTCTTCCAGAATGTCGTCCCACAGAGAAAGCGGTGACACGCTTCCGTCGAGACTCAGGTGCTGCTGCATCCGCTGTTGGACACTCCCATCATCTCTTTCATCGGCCCGCTCAGCGATTTTGTTTAGCGTTTCTAAGTAAGTAAATTCCGAAAAGGACTAAGGCTTGGCGGCGGGCGGGGATTGCGTCCGCACCGGCGGCGTCTCGGGCGTCATGTCGGCGCGCGTCTTCGAGATGTCGTTGTAGAGGACAAACGCCACCACCATCATCAGAAACGCGAACCCGACCTTGAACACCGCTTCCTTCACCCGGAGCGACAGGTCCTGCCGCCGGATCATTTCCACCAGCAGCATCAGGATCACGCCGCCGTCCAGGATCGGAATCGGCAACAGATTAAAGATCGCCAGATTCAGGCTCACCATCGCCATCAGCAGGAAGAACGGCATCGGACCCTGCCGCGCCGCCCGCTTGGCGATCCGTGCAATACCCACCGGACCTTCGAGCGATTTGGGCGACAACCGGCGCTCCACAACGCCCCGCAGGAACTTGTAGATAATACCCGCGCCCTGGATGTTTTCCTTCACCGACTCGGTCAGCGCTTCGCCGAAACCGAGCTTGGTGATCTCCATCGACTCTTCCTGCTGGATGCCGATCACCCAGCGTTCCGGCAAACTCGGGTCCACCTTCTTCCATTCGGGCTGGACCGTAACCTTGCCTTCCTTACCGTCGCGGACATAGTGGATTTCGGACGGTTTGCCGCCGGCCGCCTGCAGCGCGTCCACCAGCGCGTAACCGGAAACGATCGGTTGCCCGTTGATCGACCGGAAGACGTCGCCCTCTTTCAAGCCCGACCGTTCGGCGGGCGCACCGGGCGTCAGCGTCGCGATCTGGATCTGCCGTTCCTGATCCCAACCGGCCTCGCCGATATGGGTCTTTTCGTTCTCCGGAAGGGGAATTTCAATGTTTTTGCGTTCGCCGGCGCGCAAAATCGTGACCTGCAGCGACTTGTTCGTGTCCTCGAACTCGCGGAGCTCGACATCGCGCCAGTTGGGGTCCGATTTTCCGTCCACCGCCACCACGCGATCGCCGATTCGAACACCGGCTTTTGCCGCGGCGCCGTCGGGCGCCAGGTACCCGATGACCGGGTTCGGATGGGCCGGAGGACGCTGGTAGCGAACCATGAAAAGCCCGGTGAGGATCGCCACGGCCAAAAGGATGTTCATGAACGGCCCGGCAAACGCGATGATCAGGCGCTGCCAGCGCGGTTTCATCAAAAACCCGCGCGGATCGGCCTCGTCGCTCGGCTGTTCGCCGGCCATTTTGACGTAGCCGCCCAATAGGATCGCCGAAAACCGGAAGTCCGTTTCGCCGACCTTGAACCCGAACAGCCGTGGGCCGAAGCCGAAGCTGAAGGCGTCCACCTTCACATCAAAGAAGCGCGCCGCCCAATAGTGCCCGAGCTCATGAATGATGATCATGACGCCGATCAGGATCAGCATCCACCATACGCTGGCGAAAAACTCACTAAACATGCATCAGGTTCCTTTGACGTTTCACGGCAAATTCGCGAGCTCTGTCTCTTGATTGACGGTCCACGTCCAAAATCTGTTCCACCGACTTCATCTGACGCACGGGAACCGCTTGCAGCGTGTCTTCCACCACCGCGGCGATCGACGCGAACGAGATTTCCCCGCGCAGGAACGCTTCCACCGCTATCTCATCGGCCGCATTCAGCGTACAAGTAGCCGACCCGCCGGCGTTGAGCGCGTCGTAGGAAAGCTGGAGCAGGCGGAACTTGCCCGGATCCGGCGGATAGAACTGCCAGGTGCGAGGCTCGGTCCAGCCATAGCGGGGAACGGGCGCTTCGAGACGCTCCGGGTACGTGAGGGCGTACTGGATCGGCATCCGCATGTCCGTCGCGCAGACCTGCGTGATGATGCTGCCGTCATTGAACTCCACCATGGCATGTACGGTGGACTGGGGATGCACGACCACATCCACCTCATTCGGCCGGAAGTCGAACAGCCAACAGGCTTCGATCACTTCAAAGCCCTTATTCATGAGGGTCGCGGAGTCGATTGTGATGCGCTGGCCCATCACCCAGGTGGGATGCTTCAAGGCTTGGGCAGGCGTGATGTTTTCAAATTCCGAGGCGGGGGTTTCGCGAAACGGACCGCCCGACGCTGTAAGGATCAGGCGCAGAACCTCGTTGCGGCGGCCTGCGCGGAGGCATTGATGCGCGCCGTTGTGTTCGCTATCCACCGGGATCATTTCGCAGCCGTGTTCGCGAGCGGCCG
>JAFDVT010000411.1 GCA_018268875.1 Acidobacteriota bacterium | reverse complement strand
CGGCCGATCACCTGCCGCTTCGCATCCACCTTCTCGGCCACCGCTACCTCGTTTGACGCAAGAAACTCCTGCGTTCTGCCGCAGGACGTTCAACCCTGCCGGTGGTACTGCCAGTCGATTCGCTTCATATCTTAAAAGTAACCCGCGCCCCCAAAAAGCAAAAAGCGGCCCCCGTCCAGGGGACCGCTCTATTTCTAGGAAACCAGCGAAAGCCTACGCCTTCGGCATCTTGACGGACTTGATGGTGATGGTTTCGCCTTCCAGCTTGCCATCCACAACGACCTTGTGTCCGAGGTGATCCATCACCTTGGCCTTGGAGTCGTCGGCAATCTTGTAGACCTTGCCGTCCACCACAAGCACCGGCGCCTGGCCGCCCTTGACGCAGCCCTGCACGCACTTCATCGACTTTTCGGAAGCGTCGGCATGAGCCATGCCGCACTTGGCGTCGGAGATAGTGCCGCTGTACTTCTCGGCCATCGCGCTCACAGTGAACAGCGAGGCGGTCATTACGATCATTCCGAATTTCTTCACGTTCAAACTCCTTGATAGATTCCTGAACTACGGGGACCCTTCTAAAATAGCAAACGGCCCGTAGCTATAGAGGCGTCATCCGCCCCCGACGTTACAACGGATCTCGAACCTTAGTAAAATAAGACTTGCACCAATCCCCCGCCGTGACCCGCCGCCGTCCCAAAGTCTGCGCCGTCAGCTACCTCAACACCGTTCCGTTGGTGTGGGGGCTCATGCACGGCCCGCAGCGCGATGTGTTCGACCTCGAATTCGCCCTGCCGTCCGAATGTGCCCGCCAACTCGCGACCGGCGAGGCGGACATTGGCATCATTCCCGCCGCCGCTCTTCTCGAAGGCGATTACGGTATCTTTCGCGGCGCGGGCATCGCCTGCCACGGCGCCGTCCGCAGCATTTTACTGACCTCCAAGGTCCCGTTCCACCAGATCCGTACACTTGCCACGGACGCCGGTTCCCGCTCCTCCGTGATGCTTTGCCGGATCATCCTCAAGCACCGCTACGACGTCGAACCGGCGCGCCGCATCTCGATGTCCGCCGACCTCGACGCGATGCTCGAAGCGGCGGACGCCAGCCTCATCATCGGCGACCCGGCCTTGCGCCTGGACCCGGATGCGCTCCGCAAGCAGGGTTATTACGTCGCGGATCTTGGGCAGGAATGGTTCGACCTGACGGGACTGCCCATGGTCTTTGCGGTGTGGGCCGGCCATCGCAGCCTTGTCACTCCGGAACTCGAACAGGCCTTTCTCGGCTCGTACGCGTACGGCCGCCAGCACCTCGAAGATATCGTGAAAACCGAACACGAGGTGCGAGGCTTCAACCCCGAAACCGTACGCGAGTACTTCACGCGCTATATTGTGTTTGAACTCGGCGACCGCGAATACCAGGGCATGGAACGCTACCTGTCCTACGCGCGCCAGATGGAATCCTTACCCGTATCATGATGATGACCCGCGAACAGGCGATCGACGCCTTCAACAGCACCGACCTGATCGGCCTCGGCATGGAGGCGGACCGCATCCGCCGCAAACACCATCCGGAGAACGTGGTCAGCTACATCATCGACCGCAACATCAACTACACCAACTTCTGCACAGAATACTGTTCGTTCTGCGCCTTCTACCGCGCCCCCGGGCACAAGGAAGGCTACATCCTGTCGAAGGAAACCATCTTCGAAAAGATCCAGGAAACCATCGACATGGGCGGAACCGGCATCCTGATGCAGGGCGGCCTCCATCCGGACCTCAAAATCGACTGGTATGAGGACCTGCTGCGCTCGATCAAGGCGAAGTTCAACATCTGGTGCCACTGCTTTTCCTCGCCCGAAATCCTGAATATCGCCGATGTCAGCGGCATCTCGATTGAGGAAACGCTACGCCGTCTCCAGGGCGCGGGCCTCGACTCGCTTCCCGGTGGAGGCGCCGAAATCCTCGATAAAGACGTCCGCCACCGCATCGCGCGCTTGAAGTGCGGCGTCGACGAATGGCTCGATGTACACCGCATCGCCCACAAGATCGGTATGCGGTCGACGGCGACGATGATGTTCGGCACCGGCGAGACCATCGAACAGCGCATGAACCATTTCGACGCCATCCGCAATTTGCAGGAAGAAACCGGCGGTTTCACGGCGTTTATCCCCTGGTTCTTCCAGCGCGAACTCACCTCGCTCGGCCGCTTCGTCAAGGAAGAAGCCACGGCGGTGGAATATTTAAAGATGCTGGCGCTGTCCCGCGTGTACCTGGAAAACATCGTCAACATCCAGACCTCGTGGGTGACGCCGGGTTTGAAGACCTGCCAGATCGGCCTACGCTTCGGCGGCAACGACGTCGGCAGCATCATGCTTGAAGAAAACGTCGTCTCGGCCGCGGGAACCCACCATTCGGCCACCGAGGAAGAACTGCGCCGCCTCATTCGCGACGCCGGCTTTGTCCCCAAGCAGCGCGACACGCTGTACCGGACCTATTTTCTCAACTAGTCGGGCAATAATTAAAGAAAATTTATCCGATTGCGCGAGTCTTACTTCATGGTAAGATTCAACAATCCCCACAAATTCTACGAAAGGACTCACTGTGTACGATGATTTCTCCAACTTCGCGTAGCCATACCATGATGACCGTCCTTTCGGTAGTCATGTCCGATCTGTTCTAAGCTTTTCGCTTTCTCTCTCTCTTTTCATCTCGAACCTCTAGTCTGATTGCGCGTCGCAACGGGCCTCACGGCTGGCGTTTTCTCGTTGGCGCTTTCCCTCGTTTTCGGAAGTCCCATCGCCATCGCCCAAACATTTGCCTGTTGATTTGTTTCCGCTATTGGACGAAACGAACAAACGCCCAAAGGAGGCGTTACCCAAGTGAACAACCAGAGACTCATGTGCACCATCGCCACAACGGCACAGGCGACGCGCCGCTTTCTGCTTACCGGCAGTGAAACCGGTGTCTACAAGGCCGGGTCGGGCGGTGCTTTGCGCGTCGAAAATAACCCCGCTTTTCTGCAGGAACTGCAATCGTTCGGACCGCCGGTTGTGGACCAGATTCTGCAGCCCGGCAATAACGCCGGCGCGGCTTTGTTCGCGCTGGCCGCGGCTTCGTCGCCCCGGTACGCCACCAAAGAAACCAACGCTCGAGCCCTGGCCGCATTGCCGCTGGTGGCCGCCAAAGCGCGCGACCTGGCCGTGTTTGCCGCCTACGCCGGAGCCATGCGAGGCTGGGGCCGCGGACTTCGCACCGCCATTTCCAATTGGTATGAACAACAGCCCGCCGAAGCGCTTGTTTCGCAAATTTTGAAGCGCCCCGGCAAGCACCTGCGTGACCATCGGGCGATCCTCCGCCGCGCCCATCCCAAAGCGGAAGCGCTCGCGCAGAATGCTCTTTACCAGTGGATTTCGGACGGAGAACTCGGCCATCTGGCGACGCCCGAAGTTCGCGAAACCGTGCTGCGGCGCGCCCACGGCTACGAACTCGTGTCCAAGGCCGAATCGCTGGCCGCCGTCCTGCGCCTGATCGAGGACTACAAGCTAAAGCCGGCCATGATTCCGGCCCGCTGGAAGACCTCGCCGGCCGTGTGGGAAGCGCTCATCGACCATCTGAGCTACCGTCAACTGCTCCGCTACCTCGGAGCGTTGACGCAAACCGGCCTGCTTGCCCGGGGCTCCGAATATTCGGCCCTCGCCGTAGCCCGCCTCGCTGACCGGCGTCGCGTGGCCGCGGCGGGCGTGCATCCCTTGCGGATCGCGTCCGCGATGCGTCGTTACAGGCTCGCGGGGCACGCGGTGGAAAGCATCTTCGACGCTCTCGAAGAGGCTTTGCATCTGGCCGCCGAGTACGCCACACCGCGCATTTACGGCAAGCGCCTGCTGGTGGCCATCGACGGAACAGGATCGATGCAGGGAGCCTCGGTAACCGGGATGCCGGAGGTTCCGGCCGCCCTCGCCGCGGTGACCTTGGCCTTGAGCCTCGCCCGCGCTTGCGACCGTACGGAAGTCGTCGCCTTCGAACAGGAGGTTCGTCCGGTCGATTTCGGTCCCGGCATCCGCATCGCCGAAGCGTTGAACCGGGTGGGCGCAAAGCCCAGTCGCGGGGACGTCACGGCGCCACTGCGCGAGGCCGCCTGGAACCGCGCCCAGTTCGACGCCGTGGTGATCGTCACCGATCGTTTGTCCCGCAAATCCGGGCTCGCCGAGGCCTGGAAGATGTATCGAGAGTCCACCGGCGTACCGGCCAAACTGGCGCTGGTCCAGCTGTCCTCCCACGACCTTTCGGGCTGGGATGCCGGTGAAACGGACGACCCGCTCGACGCGATCGCGTTTGCCGGCTTGGATCATCACCAGTCCGCGCAAACGCTCCACCGCTTCCTGTCGGACTGACAGACGACACCTCCGCGCCAACAGTGCCAAACCACCCAGCGATGGCGTGGTTTGGCGCAGTTGG
>JAFDVT010000410.1 GCA_018268875.1 Acidobacteriota bacterium | reverse complement strand
GTTCAACGTAGCGGGAGTTTCGGCACGCTGTGGCCCCGCGCTCAGCCAGCTACCGCCTCCGGTAACCGCCCATTCCACCAGGAACGAGATCGGGTTGGACGATTCCGCATCTGGGTTGTGTACGCGAAGTTCGAACGACGTATCGCGGAACAAAAACGCCTTGGCCGCGGAAAACACAATGGAATTGGCCGTCTGGCGAACCGGCGTCAACACCTGCGCGCCGTTGGCGTCTTCGGACGTCATCCGCACAGTCGCGCCCTGCGCAAACGCCTTGCCTTGAATTTCCACTTCCGTGTCCGGCGATCCTGGTGCGATCCACGACGGAAAGATTCCCGTTACCACCGCGCGTGGGTTCAACACCTGGAACCTGACGTTGATGGTCGTCGCTTCGCCGCCGGAAACGGGGATCAACCGCACCGTGCCCAGATAGGTTCCCGGAGCCATGGTCGCGGGGTTGGCAAAGACGTTCAACGTAGCGGGAGTTTCGGCACGCTGTGGCCCCGCGCTCAGCCAGCTACCGCCTCCGGTAACCGCCCATTCCACCAGGAACCCGATGTTCGAACCAGTCGGCGAGGTGATTTGAATCGACGCCGCCGCCGGAGGCTTGATATCGCCCGTGGTCGCGACAAACGACACCGACGATGCGCTCGCCGCTAGCAGACTCGGCGTCAACGATGGACCCGCCTGATCGGGCACCAGACGCACCAGGAACATGTCGGCGGTTCCGCCCCCAAAGGTGGATTGCTGTCCCCCGCCACGCAGCGGAAAGTCCTTCGATACCGTGCTGCCGGTCAGGATCACGCTGTCGTTCCCGGTGACCGCTACTCCAGCCACCGCTTCGTCCTCAGCCCCGCCAATCAGCATCGACGACACCATGCGGTTGCCGCCGGGCGCGATTCGGGTCGCAAAGGCATCGGTCTTCGGGCTCGGCAAGAACGGCGAGTTGTACTGGGGAAAATTGCGCGATGCCGTCTGCCCGCCCGCGGTAACACTGCCATCGCTCTGCAATGCGAGCGCCGTCACGCGGTCGGACGCGGAACCACCCAGATAGGTCGACCATGCCAGATCATAGATCCCGGCGTTGAACTTGGCCACAAAACCGTCGTTGGTGCCGCCGCCGTAATCGGCCTGCGCGGCGTTCTTCACGGGGAATCCAGCGGCATTGGTCCAGCCGCCGATGTACACATCGCCCGCGGCATTGGTCGCCAGCGCGTCCACCGAATTATTCGCGGGACCGCCGAAGTAGCTCGCAAACAGCGGCTGCGTACCTTCGGGATTCAGCTTGGCGACAAACCCCGAAATCGCGCTGGCGAGCAGACCGTAGGTCGCATTGCGAACCGGGAAGTCCAACGAAGTCGTCGTACCGGCGAGGATCGCGTTGCCGCCGTCGTCCACCGCCACCGCGCGAACGTCGTCCTGCCGGCTGCCGCCGAAAAATGTCGAGTACACGAACTGGTTTCCGGCCGGGTTCACCTTGGCCACAAACCCCGTCGTACTTTGCTGCAGGATCGTGCCCCGGAACGACGTCTGGAACGCACCGGGCGTCACCGGGAAATTCTCGCGCGAACCGGTGGAACCCACCACATACGCCGCGCCATTGCGATCCACCGCAAGCCCGCGGCCTTCATCAGAACCGGTGCCACCGATGTAGGTCGAATACACAAGATTGGCCCCCGCCGGACCAAGCTTCAACACAAACGCGTCGTTCAGCAGCGCGCCGCCGGGATTGGGCTGCGCCGCGTTGCGCGTGGGAAAGTTTTGGCTCTTGGTCGTGCCCGCAACATACGCCGCGCCCGTGGAATCGATCACGATCGCATTGGCGGTCTCATCCAGATCGCCGCCGATCACGGCGTAGTACACAACCGTATTCGTCTGATGGTTGATCTTGACGACGATCACTTCCTGGCCGCCGTTGCCCGACGATTGGAGCGGTCCCACCAGGCCCGTCAGCGAACGTCCTTCGCCCGCGAGATAACAGAAGTCAGTGGCTTCGCAAGCGATCGCCCGGGCCGCGTCAAACGCGCTGCCGCCCAGGAACGTTGAGTACTCGACCACAGGATCGATAATCAGCTTCGCGTTCGGATCGCGCTGGAACGAAGCAAAGTCGAACACGACACCGTCCGCACCCACGCGGTAGCTCGCCGGAACCGCTTTGCGAACTCCATTGCGCTCCTCGAACACCACCGGACGGCGATGCGTCAACGTCTGTCCAGAGGCCGCCGTGGTCAGAACCAGGTCGCCCGCGCCATTCGCGCGTACCTTCGCGATGCCTTCAAATTCCAGCCGGATCTGCGACGCATCAGCCATCGGCGCGACTTCGAAGTCGTACTCCAACTTCCCGCTCGGACTCGCATAGTAAACCAGGTCGATGCCCGGATACACATCGCGGTACCGCAGGCGCGAATAATGCGGCACCTGCGTGCGCCACTTGGACGCGTCGCGACCAGTGAAGTAATTGCTGACGCCGGGCAAGAGTCCTTCCGGCTGCGGAGCGTGCAACGAACGCGCCCCCGCAAACCGCACAGCCACCTGTTCGGATTCAGACGAAAAACGGAATCGAGTCGCTTCGAGCGCCGACTGCCACTTTCCGGACCTCGCCACCCAGCGCGCAGCGCCGTCAGGCCCAGCGGACGACGGTTCCATCCACACCGGGTTGACGCTGGCGGCCATGGCTGCCAACAGCAAGCTCGGAAAAACAACGGCTACTCTACAAAAAACGGACACTTAACCTATAGACCTTAAAAACGGAACCTCAACGACACCTGCAACGATCTTGGTCCGCCGATTTGAAACGACGGCATCAGACCATTGGCAGGTCCGCCGGAACCGAGCGCGCTATTCAGCATGCTCAGCGACTGGCCGAACTGCGGTGAACTCAACACCGCTTGCGGATCTCCGAGATTGGCGCGATTGAGCGCATTGAACGCCTCCACGCGAAACTGCATGGACGCCTTCTCGGTGATCCGGAACTGCCGGCGGATCGCCAGATCCACCTGCGAAAAACCAAAGCCGCGAATCGCGTTGCGGGACAAGTCGCCCTGCTGCGAATTCGAAGTCGGCACGGCAAACGCCGCGCGATTCAGAACACGGCCGCCGGGCGCGTTCGCGTCGTCGATCCACAGCGGCACACCCGGCAACAGATTGGGCCGCAGCACATAGCTGGTAACGCCAAGCTGCATCGGGTCGACGCCGGTGACGACGTTCAACGGGAACGCCGAGCGATTGCGAACCACCGTGTCGAGCCCCCAGCCCTTCAGGAACTTCGGCTCGTACGTCACGGCGCCGTACCAGGCATGGCGAACGTCAAAGCTCGAATAGCCGTAATCGGCGCGACGCGCGGCATAATCGCCGTACTGCAACAACTCGGAATCCTTCGACGAGTTGTCCAGCGAACGCGATAGCGAATACGAAATCAGGTACTGCAGGCTCGAACTCGTGCGGCTGCGCAACTGCAATTGCAGCGCGCGGTAGTTCGAAAACGCGCCGTTGGTGTTTACTTCAACGCCGGTAAACTTCTCGTTCAACCGGCTGATCCATTCGCGTCGCAGCAACCCGTGTCCCGCCGATTCCAGGAACGTCGCGGACAGCGCGGCCGACCGGCCCAGCGTCTGTTCGACGCCCACATTCCATTGCGACACCATCGGCGAACGGTACCCCGGCTCATACGCAAACGCGCGCGCATACGGCGGCTCGAGCCCAGGCTTCGGCAGCTTGAAATTGTCCAGCGGATCGAAGATCGAAACATCGTTCACGGTGCGCGAGGTGTAGTTCGGCGGCGAACTCGAAATGCTGCTCATCAACACGCCATAGCCGAGGTCGTAATAAAGTCCGCCGCCGGCTCGAACCACAAACGAACGCCCTTCAAACGGCTTCCACGCCACACCCAGGCGAGGCGCAAAGTTCCCCGCTCCGCTGTTCCAAAGCGGCTGCGTCCCTTCGGCCAGGTACGCCGTCGAAGGATTCTCGAGCCCGATCACCGACGCGAGCGACGTTCCATTGCGAGGCGTAATCGCCGGGTTGAATTCCCACCGCAAGCCGTAGGTCACGGTCAGGCGCGGATGCAGCTTCCAGCTATCCTGCGCAAACAGCGACGTGTTGCGGGCAGTTACGGCCACCGGTTGTTGGCGGCTCACGGTCAGCACCGACAACTGGCCCACCGACACCGCATCGAGGAACGGGAACACCGCCAGCGTATTCCATGGCTTTGCGGAAATCGACGGCATCACGAACCGCAGGTCGCCGCCGAACTTCATTTCATGCCGTCCGCGAACCCAGGTGGACGTATCGGTCAGGTTCCACTGTTCCTGCGTGTGGCGGTTGGCCGAGTTCTGATAAACCGTCTCCAGCCCGTACACGAACACCGAGTAATTGGTGTCGGCGGCATCGGTCAACGGCGGCAGGATCTTCGAAATGTCGCCGCGCTCGCCGGCATTGCGGAACCCCGCGGGCGACAGACCGTAATTCGCGGTCGCCGTCGCCCAGCCCAGGCGAATGTCGTGAATAAAGGACGGCGATAGCGAGGCCGTAAAACCGAGGCTCAAGCCTTTGGAACCCACCTGCAAATCGGTCGAGGTAAACAGCGATTGTCCGGCCCCGGTAGATGCCGACGGCGTGCGGAACGCGCGCACAAACAGCAGAGCGCGGTTGCCGAGCGAATGGTCGACGCGAACGCTGGTGGCATCGAAGCTCGAATCGCGCGCGACGCGGGACGTCACTTCCGCCTGCCCGCCACCCAGGTCCGGACCATTGGGCAGTGGATAAGCCGCCAGGAAGTCGCGCAATAGCGGCGAGGCCTGCTTGCGGAATTCCTCCGACGGCACCGCGGTGCGCAGCGTAAACGGCTGTTCCAGGCGCATGCGCTCGTGCGTCGCAAAGAAGTAGGTTTTGTTCTTGATCACCGGTCCGCCGAGCGAAAAGCTCCAGTCGGACGACCGCAGCGGCGACCGTTCCAGCCCTCGCGAATTCGAAAACCAGTTGTTCGCGTCCAGCGCCTCGTTGCGGACGAACGCAGAAACGCCGCCGTGCCAGTTGTTCGAACCCTGCCGCGTCGACAGCGCCACTTGCGCGCCGGTCAACCGGCCGAACTCCGCCGTCTGCCCCGAGGTACGAATTTTGACTTCCTCCACCGCATCCACGGGAATGATCGAATGCATGCTGCCAAGCGCGGTCAGCACGGGAGTGGCACCCGACGGAGCCTGCCCCGGCAGCCCATCGTTGACGGCGTAGTTCACCGCCACGCCATCCACGGTGATGTAGTTGGCATTGGACCGCTGCCCGTTCGAACTGAATTGGCCGACCTCGCCGTTACCGGAAGGCGTAATGACCGTGCCCGGCGCGGCCTCGAGCAGCGGCAGCAAACTCCGCCCGTTCAGCGGCATGTTTTCCACCAGACGTCGCTTTACCGTGGTCTGCGAAATCGCACCCTCGTCGGCGATGCTGCGCGACGGATCGACGTCGTCGTGAACATCCACGCTTTGCGCCGCGGCGGCCTCGATAGCGAGCGTGAAATCGACGCGCGCGTGCTGCCCGGGTTCGACATGCATGCCCTGGCGCGCGGCCGTCTGAAAGCCCGGCTTCCGCACCGACAAACGATACGTTCCGGGCTTGATGCCGCCCAGCGTGTACACGCCCGAGGCGTCCGAAACACCCTGCCGGCGAATGCCCGATTCAATGTGTAAGAGTGTGACGGAAGCATCCTGAATGGTGCCTCCGGAGGCGTCACGGACGATTCCAGACACTCCGGCCGTCTGCGCCATCGCGGCACAGTGGAGCGCCAACATCGTCCATGCGGCAAGCTTCAATCGCTACCTTCTACTACCGCCTTTTTATTCCTGCAAACTGCTCAACGAACGGCCCAGTTCCGCTGACGCCTGTTCGAGCGTCGAACTGGTTGCCGCACCCGCAAACATCACGTTCAACCAACGATCGGTCTGCTGCGCGGCGGTCATCAACGGCCAGCGGTTCTGCGAACCCGCCGACGCCGGAATCTCTGTTCCTATTTTCGCAAGAACCGGGCTCAGCCGCTTACGCAACTCCGACGACTGCTTGGCCAGTTCCGCGCGATGTCCCAACACGATGCGGTCAATCTGCGCGCGTTCTTCGGGTTCCAGCGCCGCCGCCGCGAACCGCTCGTCCAGGTTCTTCAGCGCGTACGCCCGGGCGACAATCGAATCGCTCAGGTCAAGCACAGTGTTACCGAAGTTTTCCACCGCCTGCCGGCTACCCAGAATCTGTTCCAGTTCCGCCTGCCAGGGCAGCCTTCCGCCTTCGATCAGCGCGGCCGCTCTTGCCGGATTCCGCAGCGACCCGCGACCTTCGTCGAACTTCACGTCGACGCCCGGAATCGATTCCAATGCCTGCTTTAGCTGTGCGCGGCGCGATGGATCGAGAGCCGTCGCCGTCACTACCACCTTGCCGTCGCCCTTGCGAACCACTTCCACCGGTTCGCCCAGGTCGGCGCCCAGTTTGTGCAGCGCCACCACGGCCTGCACTTCCGCATTGCCATGATTCGCCGCCACCACCGCGCGAGGTTCGACGGCCTTAGGCTGGGTCCCCACGCTCGACTTCTCCTGCAAGGGCGCAGGAACCGCCTTCAACGACTCCGGTTGGTGAACCACGCGAATCGAAGCCGCTCCACCGCCACTGTTCCCGAAGGACCGGTAACCGACATACCCAAGTCCGGTGACAGCCAGAACCGCGGCCACCGATGCCACACGAACCGCAGGCGTACCGTACCGCGCCACCATCCGGTTGGTGAACGAGGGCGGCGGCACCGTCCGGTCAATCCGTTCAAATTCCAATTTCAGGTTGCGCCACCCGGACGGCGGCTCCGGAAGTTGCGCTTCGAGAACCCGCTCTTTGTACCGCATGAAACCGGTGACGGTCGCCTGCAGATCTTCAAGCTGCGTCCTGCATGCCCAACAATCCTTCAAATGCCGCCGCACCCGCGTCGCCGCAAGACCCTTCAACTCGCCGTCCGAATAGGCGAGCAACTGATCGACTTCAGGATGCTGGAGGTAGAACTTACTCATTGACAGCCTTTTTCAAACGGGTGATGGCCCGGCGTAAAAATTCGCCCACCGTGGAGGTTCCAACCCCGATAATATCCGCGATTTCGCGATACCGGAACCCCTCCGCACGGAGTAGCAAACAAACACGTTGCTGTTCGGACAACGACCCAAGCGCGCCATGCAGTTTCGACAACCGCTGGTTTTCCATCATTTGGCGCTCCGGATCCATCTCGCCCGAAGGCAATTGGATTTCCGCCAAAGGATCCAGCGCATGCGTACCGGCTTCCGCCTGCTTCAGATTCAGCGCTAGATTGTGCGCCACCGTAAAGACCCAGGCGCGCGAATGCCGGATCTGCGTCCCGTTCCGTAACGTGACATACATACGCAGGAACGCTTCCTGCGCAGTTTCCTGCGCCTGGCCCGGCGGCAAGCCCAGCAGCAGCAAATAACGGTACACATCCTCGCGGTATTCCTGGTAAACAACCGCGACCTGCTCCTGCAAACTCAATGACTTACCGGTAACAGTAAGTACGTTCTGCATTGGCAGGCTGTCTTCGATGGTGTGCATGTACGCTTTTATAGACCGGTCTTCGGCCTCGTTTGACGACACCTCGTCGATTTTTTGCTTATTTTCCGGCAAAGGCTTCCCAGTAATCGCAGTGGCGCCGGAACCCCAGCTGTTCATAGATGCGGATCGCTGCATCATTTTCGCGCTTTACATTCAACGCGATCGTGCGGATCCCCTGATCGAGCAGGTGCCCGGCGATGGCGGACGTCACGGCCTTGGCAAGTCCGCGGCCTCGGTGCGCCCGCGCCGTGTACACATTGCCAATGGCGGCGACGCTTTGGGCACGGGAAACCAGGTGGGTTCCCCCAGCGGCGGCCAGCGAGCCATTTTCGTCCTCGACGCCAAAGAACGCGCCGTCTTCCAGTTGGCTCCGCATGTAAAAGTCCGGCGCTTCGCCCGTGGATTCGCCATCGGCATACAACGCGACGAGCGCGTCGTGGTCGGCGGCGGTCAACCGGCGGGGGACAAGACCCTGGCTAGTGGAGGCGCGGAAGTCCACAGCTTCCAGACGGAATCGGATCATGCGCCGTTTCCATTCGAGCGGCCTTTGCCCTTCGAGCCGCGCGAAAAAATGCGTCGGAATCTGAAAAAAGCAGGGTGCCGCAAGATCCTCCACCCGGTCGAGGATGGACGGATCGCCCATCGCCACCACGATCGGCATCGAAAACTCGCGGTACAGCAGCAGGACAGAGCCTGTTTCCGGCTCCACGATCCATTCGCAGAACCCGGCCCGCCGCGGGTCGAGGTCGCCCAGCGCGTAAATCGACCAGTACGGGTCGCGGCGAAGCAACTGCTCGGCTAGCGGTCCTATTTGAGTTCCTCCACCGGGATGTTGAACGCCACCGTGTTCACCACGCCGCGCCGCTGGAACTGTACCCACACCCGGTAAATCCCCGGCCTCGGAAAGATGATGTTGAACTGGATCCGCTTGCCCCCATCGGCGAGGAACGGATGCGTGTGAATCATGTCCACCAGATCCGCCGAGGCGGCCATCAGGTGACCCCACGCGCCCAGGTACGTTTCCAGCCCGCTGGCGTCCGAAAGATCGAAAAACAGCAGCGTCTTGAACCCGGCCAACGGCTTTGCGGGCTCCGTCTCGAGCGACACGTCGAGATTGGCGCCCTTCTGCGTTCCCACGTCCGCGGTGAGCGCTTTTACCGGAGCCTCCTGCCCGCTGACGAACAGCGTGTTGGCGATCAACTGCGGCGTGGCCCCCGACGGGTAGAAATCGGAAAGAACCCGGTACATCCCCGGCTTTGGGAACTCGGTCTCAAAGCGGAACCGCCCATCCGGCTCAAGCGTAGGATGTTCGTGCGCGAAGTAGGCAAGATCCCGGCTCACCAGGAAGAGGTGGAACAGCTTTTCATGCATCCACTCGAACTTGGTGACGCGTTTGCCGCCCTTCTGCGGGTCGCTGATCTCGAACGTCAACTGCGCGGCTTTGCGAGGGACCAGCGGCTTCGGCGAGGCATCCAGGCGTACCCGGAACTCGCGGAAATCCGGCAATCCAGGAACCAGCGTCATGCCGCACCGGGGACATTTTTGCGGTCCCTTGGCGCGGACGTCCGGGTCCATCGGGCAGATGAACTCGACCGGCTTTTCCTGCGCCGAAACTGCGGCGGAAACGCTGGCGCCAAGCAGTATGGCCGAGCAACTGCGACGGAGCATATTCTGCTCCCAGTATTACATCTGATCGAACTCGGAATCCTTCACAAAGCAGGAATAGAACGACTCTTCGAGGATGTCGCGCGTCAGCTTCCATTCGCGATTCTCGAAGTTGATCAAGTCGATCGCGTGCGAAATGATGTCGCGAGGCTGGCATCGACGGAACGGCTTGCCCGCCGGACGGTAATGTTCGTCGATCAGGTAATCGATCACCGAACTGTCGTAGGCCAGGCGTTTGGTCTGGCAGAACCGCACAAAGATGTCGCGGAACTCTTCCGTGTCCGGACTCTTCACCAGCATCTTGTACTGGATACGGCGAAGGAACGCTTCGTCGCCCAGGTTTTCCGGCCGGAGGTTGGTCGAAAAGATGAGGAACGCTTCAAACGGGATCAGCATTTTGCCGCCCGTGCGGAAGCTCAAAAAGTCCACCTGCCGTTCCATCGGCACGATCCAGCGATTCAGAACCTCAGCGGGCGTCGCGCGTTGACGGCCAAAGTCGTCGATGAGGTAGATGCCGTTGTTGGCTTTCAACTGAAACGGCGCTTCGTAGATCTTCGAACTCTCGTTAAAGCTCAGATCGAGCATATCGAGCGTCAATTCACCGCCCGAGGTAATGAACGGGCGCGGCGCGCTGAACCAACGCTGGTCGAACTTCGCGTCCTGCGACACAAAGATCGACTCGGTGTCCGGCTTCTTTTCCGGATGGTGGTAAATCGGGTCGTACATCTGAATGATGTTGCCCTGGCATTCGATCGCGTAAGGAACGTACACCGTTTCCTTGTTCATCGTGCCCAGCGCTTCGGCGAGCGCGGTTTTGCCGTTGCCCGGCTGCCCATACAGCAGGAACGACTTGCCGGAGTTCACCGCCGGACCGATCTTGCCCAGCACATCTGCCGTCACCACCATGTGCTGGTAGGCGCGGCGCAGCTTTTCCATCGTGATCCAGTTCGGCGCCTGTTTCTGGCGCTTCACCATCTCCGTGTACTGATGCAGCGGCACCGGAATCACGCCCGCGTACTGATTGGTGTTCAGGTATTCGCGCGCGGCGTTGCGACCGGTTTCGGACAGCTGAAAGATCGCCGAGGCCGAACCCATGCCCAGCGACTTTTTGACGGCCACCAGGTGCTGCCATTTGAGGCCGTCCATCAGCGCCTCGATGACGCTGTATTTGACGCCCAGCGCCTCGGCCAGGTCCTTGCCGACCATCTCGCCGCGGAAGTACAGGATTTTGAGGACGATCTGTTCGACCAGCGCGCTCGACACGCCGGTATCGGCAATCGATTCCGGCACGGGAGGCGTCGCCTTAGTATCGGGGCCCTTGGCCGTGGAAGCCAGCAGCGTGCTGGCCAGGTTGTCGAGCGCTGAGGAGTTCACTGCATACAGATTGAAGGCTTTCGGGGAAAGGTACAATCGGTCCATTCCCTCCCTGGTCCACGGGGGAATACTTTAGAACTGCGCTACGCCTTCTACCTTACGAAGGCTTTTCGCCTAGTTTGCGAAGGATGTCGGCGAGGATCGCGCGGTCCCTCGCTACGTAGGGATGATCGGGGCCGAGGAGCAGGAGATCCGCAGCCAGCGCCATTTCGATTTGCCTTCGCGCTTCCTCGTATTGGCCCAAATCACGAAGGATGCTGGCGAGATTCGAGCGGCGAATCGCTACGCTGGGATGATCCGGGCCAAGGACCCGCAGATCCGCGCCCAACGCCAGTTCGATTTGTGTTCGCGCTTCCTCGTACTCGCCCAAATCACGGAGTATGTTCGCAAGATTCGAGCGACTAATCGTTACGTCCGGATGATCCGGACCGTGAAGCCGAATCGCTGCCTCAAGCGCCAGTGTTAAAAAAGAGCGCGCCTGACCCCACCGTCCGCGGCTTCCCAAATAGAGTCCGGCGCTACTCAGAAGGGTTCCCTCTATCGCGCGTGCGGCGTCCACCTGTGATCTGACCTCGATCACATGCGGCAACACTTTTTCGGCGGTTTCCCAATGCGCAAGTTCATCGTAGGCATTGCTCGGAAAGGCAATGTTCAGGAGAGCCCACGCGAAGGCAAACCAGGCGTCGGCCGTCCCTTCTTCCCGGAGTTCAGCCCGGATCACTTCCCGGACCACCCGGTGCAATTCGTACCCTTCGTCGACCCTGCGCAACAGCGAGTATTCGCCAAGTACGTCCTCAATCTCCATCCAGACGTCGCGATCCAGGACCGCCGACGCCAGCGAATCTGGAAGCCCCTTCGCGCCAGCCACCAGCAGTTCCTGATGTGGAATGGGTTCGGGTGACAGCCAGGCCAGCGTACTCAAAAGCTCGTAAGCCGTTTCCGACCGTTCCCGCACGCGACGCAACGAAAGACCAATTGCCGCGGCTACGGACGCCGGATAGTCCGACCGTTTCGGCATCCTCTTCAGCTTCTCTTTCCAGATGCCGTGATACTCAGCAAACGACACCCGGCCGGCGACCATATAGTCCGCCGCGTGTTCCAGCGCGAGCACCAAGCCATCCAAATCGCGGGCCAACTCCCGCGCCGCTGCACGCGTCCGCCTGCCCGGTACGTTCCAGCAGGTAGGCAACCGCTTCCGCTTCCGTCCATTTCGAGACCTCCACCGGCGTCGCCAAGCCTTCCCAATGCCGGCTGCGAGACGTGATCAGGACATGCCCGCCATGCAGACGTTCGATCTGCTCACGAACAAACTGCGGCGATTCGGCGTTGTCAAAGATCAGCAGCCACGGCTGCAAACCCACCAGCGCGTTGCGGACAGCAGCCGCCGTATGCAGCGGATCCTTTTCCACTGCTATCCCCAATTGCCGCGCGAACTGTTCGAAGCTCGCCAGCATCGCCGTAGGCGTCTCCGCGTTGATCCAGGCACCGCAGCGGTACTGCTCCATGCGCTCTGCCGCAAAGTGGCGCGCGAGTTGACTCTTGCCGATCCCGCCAAGTCCGTGCATGGCCGTCAACGCGGTCGTGTGTCCCGCCGCCAGCGCCGCGTCGATCTTCCGCATCAGATCCGGACGCTCGCGAAAGTGTCGTGTCGGCCGGGGGAAGTCCCAAACCTTTTCGGCCGCGCGCTTGCCCTTCGCGAGGTCAAGAAGCTCATCCAGTTTCTGTCCGTGACTGCGAAACACTTGCTGTTGGAACGCGATCCAACTGCCGGTCAATTCCTGCTTGCGGAGTACGATGTCGTGCGCCTCCCGCAAGGCTTCCGGCAAACGCGCTGCAAGAAACGCCCCGAACCCCGCCGGCAACCGTTCCCGCGTGTCGAGGTTCAAACGCTGTACCGACGTCTCCGCATCGTGCCGCCAGCGAACGAGCGTAGGCTCCATCTGCGCCCACCAATGGGCACGAAACTCGGCTTCGCCCAGTTCCAGCAACATCGGGTCCGCATCGCCGGTGCCACGAAATACTTCTTCCGGTTTCCGAACCGCCAGGTTGTCCTGCCACGCCTGAAACCAGTCCCCAAATTCCGGATCGGCCTCCCGGCGCAGCGCTTGCAGTGCCTGTTGCACGGCGGCGTGCATCGACGTTTGGAGGTCGCTATCGTTCTCGTCGCGAAATCCCTGGCCGAGCAAGTCGGCGGTTACGCCGCTCGCGAGTCCGGTGACGACATCCACCGACGCCTTGCCCAATTCGGATTGCGCGGCGACCTTTGCGGCAATCGCGCCTCCAGCCAGAAACAGTCCTCCGCCGACGGCACCGAACTTCGCCATCGCCGCGCAACGCAGCAGGTTCATCGCATTGGACCGGAGAGAACTCTTCACGCTATTGCAGCAGCCGCAGCGCCGCCTCCACCAGTTTCTCGCCGCTCCCCTCGCG
>JAFDVT010000040.1 GCA_018268875.1 Acidobacteriota bacterium | reverse complement strand
TTGGCCTTGGGGTCGTAGAAGGCTTCCGCTTTCTGCCCGGGACGGACGCGAAAAATCTTGCCGTCGGGCGCGGTGGCGGCGTACACATTGTCGGCCTTGTCCACGGCGACGGCGTGGATTTCGAGGCCATCGAGCTCAGCGATGGTGGTGGTTTTGCCGGTGGCGGGTTCGACCTTGAGAAGCTTTTCGGAAGCGCCGCTCATAGAGCCTCCGCCGACGTAGAGGTTGCCCTTCGAATCCTGCGCGCAGCCCCATAAATAGGGCGCGGAAGCGTCGTGCAGCTCTTTGACGGCGGGCGCGACCGTGAGGCGTCCGTCGCTGCGCAGCGACAGGCGCGTCAGCTTCGCCTTGTCATAGTCGGACATCGCGCCCTGTTGCCAGGACCTGGTTTCGACGGCGGGCAATAGGGAGGCCAGCAACAACGCGGCCGCGGAAGAGAAAATGGGCATTTTTATTTGACGGTTACACGAAGCGCATAGCTGCCGGACACGGCATAGTCCACATCGGCGGAGGCTTGTTCGACGGCGGTTTCCGGCATGCTGACCAGCATCTTATTGCCGGTGCGCGCCGACTGCATGACGTTCAACACGGAAGCGGGAAGGCTGGGGAGCATCTTGTCTTCCGAATACACGGTGGGCTTCTGTTCGACGAGCGAGACATACACACGCGTGTTCGAACGTTCCTGGTTCAGGAGCGACACCGTTTGCGAGATGTCCAGAAAACGATTGTTGCTGGTGGCGAGGGCCTGCATGCGGTTGAGGCTGTCTGCATCGCTGACCACGATGCGGTGGTCGCCCTTGGGCATGTTGGCCGGGATGCGAACCTTGAGTTCCCGTTCGATGCGGGGCCCGCGGAAGGGGCGCAGGAACACGCGGACCGGGACTTCGCCGCCGGCTTCCACTTCATTCGAAGCCACCCAGGCCTGCTCAATCTGCGCGCTGCGGCGTTCGGGGATGAGGTCCACCACCAGGTCGACGGCGTTGAGCTTGGGTGTGTCGACGGCGTTCATAAAGAGCTTGTTGAACTTTTCTCCCCACCAGGTGGCGAGGGCCATCGTGGGCGGCACGGGCGCTTCCGACGGAGCCTGCATCGTGACGGCGGAGATCTTGGAGCCGTCGGCGAACTGCACGTTGCCGCGAACCTTATACGTGAGGTTTTCGCCGTGATCGTTCATGCCTTCGATGGAGTTGAACAGCGTAACCATCATCAGGAACGGGGTCCACTTCTGGTGGACGAAAACGTTGAAGTTCAGCTTCTTTTCGGTGGGCTTGACGCCCGCGTGGGACACCATCGTGACGTTGACCGGGATCATCTCCGCGGCTTCGCCAAGCAGGCCCATGATGCCCGAGTGACGGTCCTGGCGGAGGGCTCCGACGATCTCCGTCGCGTTGCCGATTTTGTTGGGCTGGAACGCGCTCGAAAGCACCATCAGGATCTCGCCTTTGGACATCGGCATGTTGATGGGTCCAAGGTTGAAGAACGGATGCCCGAAGGCGAGCACGCGCTTGCCGTCGTTGTAGCTGACGGTGCCGAGTCCGGTCATGCTCATATCGCCGGAGACGAGGATGCCCGCGACAGCCTCGCCAGGCTTGAGCGAGTTCTGCCAGCCGCTAACAGGACGAGGGGAAAGCAACGCGCCGGTGGCTCCGCCCTGCGCGGGCTTTAAGCCCATCTGCTGGAACATGCCTCCGAATTCGCGCAGCGTGCTTTCGGAAAAGCCCGACAGCGTAACCGGCGTGTCGATGGGAACCATGGTTGCTCCGGCGCCGGCCGCCTGTTCGAGCAAGCCTCCTTGGGCGCTGGCGCGGACGGCGGTTCCGGGCACCTTGGGATCGGCAGGACGCGACTGGTCAATTTCGTTGATTTCCAGCATGCTTTCGATCGGAGTGATGCCGCAGATGGCGTCGGGGGAAAAGACGGAAAGGCGTAGCGCGACCGCGCCAACGAGCTTGCCGTCGATGTACACAGGGCTGCCGCTCATGCCGCCGGCGACGTTGGTACGCGCCGCTTTGCCGCCCATCTTGCCCAGAATGATGTTCTGGCGAGGTCCCCATGCATTCTTCATGACGCCGATAATTTCGATGGGGATCGGTTCGGCTTCGGTGCCTTGAAAGACGGTCCAGGCGGTGGCCTGCATGCCCGGCTTGAGGTCGGCTTCCTTAAAGATCGCGACCTTGCCCGCGGTTGGCGGTTGTGGCTGCCGCGGTTGGGCAAACGCCACCATCGCCGCGGCGGCAACCAGCGCTAGAAATACTTTCACGTATCGGATTCCTGGTTATGAGACGTTGAGATCGAGTTTTCCGGTACTGTCGCCGAACGATTGCTGTTCGAGGCCCGCCGATTCCATCATGCTGAGGAACAGATTGGCGGCCGGCGTCTTTTCGGGCGCCGCGATGTGACGTCCGCCTTTGATACCACCCGCATGTCCTGCGACCAGCAGAGGCAGGTTGTGATTGCCGTGGCCGTTGCCGTCGCTGATGGCGCCGCCGTAGAGGATCACCGAATGGTCGAGCAGCGAACCGTCGCCTTCCTTGGTAGAAGCGAGTTTGCCGAGGTAGTAGGAAAACAGCTCGGCATGAAACGTATTGATCTTGGCGACCTTTTCAATGAAGTCCGGATGGTTGCGATGGTGCGTCAACGGGTGGTGCGGATCGGGTACGCCGATTTCCGGATAGGTGCGGACGCTGCCTTCGCGGCCAAGCATCATGGTGGACACGCGCGTGAGGTCGCTTTGCAAGGCGATGATCTTGAGGTCAAACATCAGGCGAACGTACTCGCGGTACTCGAATGGGATGCCCGCCGGCTTTTCGCCAGTGGCGATTTCGGGGTCTTTTTCAGACTTTTCGAGGCGCGTTTCCACTTCGCGGATCGACGTGAGGTACTCGTCCATCTTGCGCTTGTCGGTGGCGCCAAGCGTCTTGGTGAGGCCTTCGGTGTTCTCAAGCGTGAGGTCGAGGATGCTCTTCTTATAGAGCGCGCGGCGAGCCTTGGTCTGCGGGTCCAGGCTGGGGTCGACCGTGCCGAAAAGGCGTTCGAACAGGGATCGCGGGTTGACCTCGACGGCCATGGGTGTTTCCGGCGTGCGCCAGGAGATCGTGTTGGTGTAGGCGCAACTGGAACCGGTGTCGCAGTTGCCGATCATGCGCGAATCCTCGCAGCCCAGTTGCAGCGAAGGTACGCGAACGCTTTCCGCGAACTTGTCGGCCACTACCTGGTCGAAGGTCTTGCCGGCACGAACATCGGCTCCCGCGGTGTGCTTGGGCGAGGTCGCGGACAGGAACCCACCGGAAGCCTTGGCATGCGCGCCGCCCTGTGCCTTGGCGGCCGCGTGATTAGAGAGGCCGGATACGACCGTGATGTGCTGGCGATGCGCCTCAAGAGGCTTCAGAATCCGCGTGAATTCGAAGGAGGTCCCCGAGGCCGCTGGGGTCCAGTCCTTCATAATGATGCCGTTCGGGACGTAGACAATACCGAGGCGCAGAGGTTGCGCGGACGCTCCAGTAGCGGCGAACGCGGGGCGCATCGCGTCGAGCAAGGGCAGCGCGAAGGCCGCGCCAACGCCGCGCAGCATGGTGCGGCGGGAAAGATGTTTGCGTGTTACGAACGTCATTCTTCTGTACTCGCTCCATTCGGCTTTTGCGTTACAGCCGACCGCCGTTGCTGGAACGGCAGACTATTCACAATATTTTCGACGAGGGCCGAAAAGCCATAGTTACGTTCGGGCAGTTTTGCGGCGATTTCCTTCACCACTCTCTTGTCATAACGTTCGAGTCCACGGCCAAGGGCGTAGGTCAGCAGCTTCTCCGTTACCGCTTCGGAAAACTGCGTCTTGTTTTCGGTCAGCAGTTTCTTGAGCGCCTGCGGACCTTCGAAGCTGCGGCCATCCGGAAGTTGGCCGGAGGCATCGACGGGGAACTTACCGTCCATTTCGCGCCATTCGCCAATGGCGTTGAGATTTTCCAGGCCGAAGCCGAGCGGATCCATGCGTTGGTGGCAACTGGCGCAGACCGGGTTGGCGCGGTGCGCTTCCATCTGCTTGCGCAGGGATTCCGATTGCCCCGCCTTAGCCTCGTCGAGCTGTGGTACGCCGGGCGGCGGAGGCGGAGGCGGCGCATTGAGAAGATTTTCGAGGATCCACTTGCCGCGTAAAACGGGCGAGGTTCTGGTGGAATACGACGAGATCGTCAGAACGCTGCCGTGCGCCAGAACGCCTCCGCCACGCTTGGTGTTCGTCATGTCGACGCGGCGGAACTCGGGTCCCTCGACGTTGGGAATGCCGTAAAAACGAGCCAGGCGTTCATTCACAAACGTATGCTTGGCGTCGAGGATTTCGATGATGCTGCCGTCGCGACGGATGAGGTCCCGCAGGAAGTATTCCGTCTCGCGCCGCATGGCGAGGCGCAGGCTGTCCTCAAAATCGGGGAACTTCGTCGGGTCCGGCTTGAGCACATCGATGTTCGAAAACTGCAGCCATTGGCCGCCGAAGTTGTCGACCAGTGCGCGCGACTTCGGATCCGCGAGCATGCGCTTGATCTGCGCGGACAGCACCGGCCGAAGGCGATTGGCGCTGGCGAGAGTCAGCAATTGTTCGTCCGGCATGCTGCTCCACAAGAAGTAGGAGAGGCGCGAGGCGAGTTCGACGTCGCTGATGGGTGCGATGGCCTTGCCCGGTTGGTCGTGCTCGACGCGGAACAGGAAATTGGGAGAAACCAGAACGCCCTGCAACGCGGTAGCGATGCCTTCCGGAAAACTGTCGCCCTGCTTGCGAGCGAGAGCGTAGAGCTTGACGTAACGCGCGGCTTCCGCGGCGGTGACCGGACGGCGGAACGCGCGGCGGGCGAAGTCCTTCACGATGGTGTTCGCGCAGGCATCCGTCTTTTGCGAACACACGAAGACTTTGCGGGTGCTTTCGAGCGTCGGGCCGGACGGCTGCGTGAAAGGTCCGCCAATGTCGATGGACTCGTAACGATTGTCGATGCGGGTTTCGATGCGGTCCGTCTTGATTTTGGTGCCGTATTTGCGCAGCGTCTCGATGTCTTTTTCGGTCAGCTTGCCGCGTGTCGTGATCAAGCCTTCGGGAGGCCGTTTTGACGGCTCGGGCCCGTTGTACTTCGGCGGGAGGCCATGGTAGTTCTTCAGGTACGTGGCCGAAAGCAGATGCTCGCCGGCGGCAACTTTCAGGCGGCATTCGACGAACTGGCCCTCCAGATCGGTGGCGTCGACTTGCCACTGGTGGACAAGCTTGCCGTCTATGTAGAGCGCCGGGGTCGCCGGTTCAGACTGGTTGGGCCGGTGGCCATTGAGCACGATCTTAAAGCTGTATTCGCCATCGACCGGGAAGCGGTGCACGACGTGCGAGGCGTGGCGCGTGCTGAGTCCCGTGAGGTCGTAGGTGGAAGGCACCACGTTGCGCGTATCGAGAGCTTCGTTGAGGCGCACCGGAAACGGGTAATGCACGACCGCGGGCTTGAGCTTTTCGGGCCCGAAGATCGCGGTGCGAACCACGCGCTCGGCGGCGTACAAATACTTTTCAATCAGGACAGGCGAGATATTCAATGCGTCGCCGATGTTGTCGAAACCGTAAGCGCTTTCGTCGTTGGGGAAATTGTCGGCGGGCCGGATGTCGACGCCCAGAAGATCGCGAACGGTGTTGTTGTATTCGGTCCGGTTCAGGCGGCGCGCGGTGACGCGGCCCGGGTCGGGCTTGGCGGTGCGGTCCTGGCGATGGAACTCGGCTTCGAGAAAATCCTGCACGGACTTGGAGTCCGCGGCAGCGGGCTTGGGAAAGCCGGGCGGGGGCATTTCGTTGGTGCGAAGTTTGCTTACGACACGTTCCCAAACTTCTCGGTTCTCATCGAAGGACTTCGCGTCCTGGAAAGCTTGCAGATTGACGTCGCCAGAGGCTTTGGCGGAGTTGTGGCAGGCGACGCAGTTCTTGCGTACGAACTGGAACACGGTTGGCGCGTCGGCGCCGGATGCCGTGACCGATCCCAAAACAAGAGCGATACTGCCTACGAGGCGCTTGAAGGGTGTCAACATCTCAAATTTACCAAACTGCCGGTTTTGACATATTCTAGATGCGATGCGAAATCTTGCCGTACTGATCTGCGCTTCGATCATCACCGCGCACGCCGCCACGTCCGGCGTCGAGAATTACAACATCCCGCTGTGGGAACCGGGCAGCGTCCCGCTGGCCACCGGCGATGGGCCGCTCGACGCGCCATTTCTCACCGTGTTCCTTCCGCCGGAAAACAAGCGGAACGGCTCGGCGGTGGTGATTGCGCCAGGCGGTTCGAACATCATGCTCATGTACGGGGTGGAAGGGATCGAGATCGCCGAACGGTTCAACGACTGGGGTACGGCGGCGTTTGTCCTCACCTATCGCTTGAATCCGAAGTATAAAGACGACGCTCGTGTATTGGACGGGAATCGCGCGATGCGCCTGGTGCGGTCGCGGGCGGCGGAATGGAAGATCGACCCGAACCGCATTGCGTTTGCGGGATTTTCAGCCGGGTCATCGCTGGCGCGCATCACGGCGGCGGCATCGGGTCCGGGAGACCCATCGGCGAAGGATCCGGTCGACCGGGTGGATTCCAAACCGTGCGCGCTGGTGATGGTCTACTCGGCCGGCCGCGCAACGCCGGGCGAAGATTTGAAGAATTTCCCGCCGACCTACCTGCTGGCGGCGGCCTGGGATCGAGGCGCGGCAAACGGGTCGGCGAACCTGTTCCTGGAGATGAACAAGGCCGGGGCAGTGGCGGAATTGCACTTGTATCAACGGGGCCGCCATGGGTTCGGCGGAGCGTACACAAGCCCTGAATACGGACCCTGGATGGATTCGCTGAAGCACTTTTTGAACCTGAACGGGTTCTTTGGAGGAAAGAAGTAGTGCGGCTGCCGGTATTGCTGTTTGGCTTGTGCGGAGGCTTGATTTTCGGCCAGGCGAAGGTGGTGAACGACGGGTACGGCGACTTCCTGCTGGTGCCGGCCGGGGCGTTTCAGATGGGCGATAACTTCGGCGACGGAGAGAGTCGCGAACGGCCCGTGCATACCGTGGACTTGGATGCGTTTTACATCGGCAAGTTCGAGGTTACCAACGGTGATTGGCGGAAGTTCCGTGACGATCCGGGATACGACAACGTGAAGTTCTGGCCCAATGGCCGGGTGATGCCGAAGGATCAGATTCCGTA
>JAFDVT010000409.1 GCA_018268875.1 Acidobacteriota bacterium | reverse complement strand
GAACGCGGTTCTTGACGCCCTCAGCATCCCAGTGAGTTCGCAGACTCTGGTGTTTTCGAAAACCAGTTTCCAGATGAAGCGGATCCACCCTGGCAACCCGAGCGCCATCTACTTCAACGACGACGTCTACATCGGCTACGTCCCCGGCGGCGACGTTCTCGAACTATCCGCCGCGGACCCGATCAAAGGCGGCATCTTTTATAGCATCGACCAGCCCAAGGACGCCAAATCGCAGCAGGAGCAACCTCACATCGCCCGCCGAGACGACTGCTTGCAATGCCACGCCGCGCCCCGCACGCTAGGAATTCCCGGCCACATCGTACGCTCTGTTTACCCGTTCCAGGACGGCTTTGCCGCGACCAACGCGCCGTCCTACAACACGGACCATCGCAGTCCGTTCCACCTGCGCTTCGGCGGCTGGTACATCACCGGCCAAACCGGCGAGGCCAAGCACATGGGTAACGCCCTGGCCGAGGATCCCGATCAACCGGAACGCCTGAACTTCGCCGTCAACCGCAACTGGAACACCCTCGAAGGCCATGGCGTCGACACCAGCCTCTTCCTGTCGCCGCATAGCGATGTCGTGGCCCACCTGGTGCTGTCCCATCAGGTGACCGCGCACAACTACATCGCCCGCGCGCATTACGAAGCCGCCCAGGCGCTCGCCATCCAGCAGGACCTCAACAAGTCGCTAAACGCGCCCGCCGGCGAGATCAGCGCATCCACGTCCCGCCGCCTGGACCGCGCCGCCGAAGCCCTGTTGCGGTACCTGCTGTTCACCACGGAAAAGAAACTGCCGGAACCGGTGCAGGGATCGTCGGACTTCACCCGCGTCTTCGCAGCCAGGGGTCCCAAGGACAAGAAAGGCCGCAGCCTTCGCGACTTCGACCTCACCACGCGGCTGTTTCGTTACCCGCTGAGCTTCCTGATCTACAGCGAGGCCTTCGATGCGCTACCCGCGCCGTTGCGCTCGCGGTTCGGCCAACAGCTTGGCGCGGCGCTACGCTCGGGTGAAGGCGCTGCCGCCGGGCTTTCCCTGGCACAAAGACAGGCAATACGAGAAATCCTAATCGACACGAAGCCCGCTTTGCGTCCATACTTAGAGGGAGCGATCGCTTCGTTTGCTACTTTGCAGCAGTAGGGCGGGTATGGGACGAAACGATTCCTTCGATAACGGGTAGAGAAGACGTTCTTGGCACGCCATAAGAAACTCCGTAGGCAACGTTGCCCACGCTGCCGCTCGTCAGATGTCTGGATGTGGGGCTCCATCCACTGGACACTGGCCTGGGTCCTCAAAAAGCTATCGTTGACGCGACTGCAATGCCGCAGGTGTGGACGCACGTTTTACGGGCGCGCGGTCATCATCCGTAGCGACCGCCGCCGGCTCGATCCGGAATCCCACGCCGCTTAATTCGCCTTTTTTGAAACGCCACGCGACGCCAAAGCCTCTGTGCAAAGACAGGGACATTCTATGCGTGTGCGGCAAATTATCGCCATCATTGTATTCGCGGCGCTCACAGCCATCGCCGTCGTGAGCGGCTTCGTATCGAAGTCGTTCATCGACGAGGCGTCGGTCAGCGCCTCCACCGCGCAAACCGCCTCCACCGGCGCCTACTCCGCTGTAGCGGTTCACCGGCCCAATCTCATCGAACTCGGTATCCTCGCGGCGGTCGGCCTCGCCGCTTCCCGCCTTCGCTGGAAGTCCAGCGACCGCTCCTAAATTCCCTTTCTCTGAACGTGTTAGAGCTGAATTTGCGCTTGTCTGAGTAGAGGATTACCCGCGTGCCCAAATCGATCACCGCCTCCGTCGGACTTCTCGGCAAGAACTTCACTGCCGACACCCACACCGTTCAGGATCTGCTGAACAACGTCCCGGTCAACCTCGGTGGACCCGCCCCCCGCCTCGACCCCGACGGCAAATGCGGCAACAAGACTTGCACCGCCATTCAGATGTTCCAGCTCAAGCATTTCGGCTGGTCCGGCGCCGATGGCCGGGTCGATCCGGCGGGCGCGACGCTCGCGATGCTCAACGCCTATTCGCCGGATCCCGTCATTCCCAAGCCTCAGCCACAACCCCAGCCGGAATCCCTCAGCGACGACTTCCTGTTTTGGCTCCGCTTCAACAAGGGCAAGCACTTCTCACACCCTTATGACCCGAACGAGTTCGTCTTCACCGTCATCGACATGACCAACCAGCGTCGTGCGTCCTACGGCTTGAAGTTCAACGGAAAAGTCGGCGTGGCCTTGTCCGATTCCGGTTCCGGCGGACGCACCGCCCGCGTCAAGCTCAAAAAGCCGACCACCATCAGCGGTCTCGAGGGACAAGCCGTGTACCAGACCGTCATCGCCAAAGGTTCCGGCACGGCGGCCGAACGCCTGGCGAGCAAGCTAGTTGTCGTCCTTGCGAACAACCAAGGATTGGTCGCCAAACTGGATTGCCACCTTTTGAAGCCCGGTCCCGACGGCGAATCCGTCAGTGGCGCGACGGACCCGGCCGCCAGCGCATCGTCGTCGGACGGCCAATTCCAGTACAACCTCAACGGCTGGTTC
>JAFDVT010000408.1 GCA_018268875.1 Acidobacteriota bacterium | reverse complement strand
GTTCGCCGACGATCAACTGGGCGTCCGCCGGAAGACCTTTGCGTTCGAAATGATACTTGGCCGATTTCCAGGACCCGATCCGCATCAGAATCTGCGGAACGTCGATGGCGCGCTGCACCGTCAACGATTCGATGCCGGTCAGCTTGTCGCCCTTGCGGATGCCCGCGTTGTCGGCGGGGCTTCCGGACACGATGTGCGAGGCGATGACGCCGTTCGATGTCTCAATCCAGGTGACGCCGTCGTCCGGCAGGTGATACAGCCATTGCTGTTGCAGATTGATTCCGGCAACAATCACCGCCGCCAACGTGAGGATGGCGAACAGCGCCGAAACAAACTGTCGTTTTAGGTCACTCACCCTACCGACCCCTACCGAAGAGACACTACACCGGCGAACTTAGAAGCAATTTCCGGACCATCCACGATCCGGAGCGTTGATACATCGAGAATACACGAAATGTCATCGACTTACAAACCGATTGGACGCCTCATTTCTCCCGTTTTCGGGAACCTTCTTTTCCGTGAACTGTAGAATTTCGCTACAACGTTGAAACCGCGCAACACAGCAGCCGTCCCTTGTACAACTGCGCTAAGATGACAGGCGTGCGCGTTCGAGTTTTGTTCTTTGGTTTGCTTCGCGATGTCGTTGGAAAGTCCGAAGATACACGCGACGACGTAGCCCCGGGGTCCACGCTTTCCTCCATCTTTGCGCTCTATGCGGCGGAGTTCCCGAAATTGATAGATCTGGAAAAAAGCCTGGTGTTTGCGCACAACCAGTCGTTCGCGTCCCGCGATACCATCGCCGCCGACGGCGACGAAATTGCCTTTCTGCCCCCGGTCAGCGGCGGCAGTGCCAACAGTACGTCACCTTACCTGGCGACCATTGAGGACGCGGACGGGCACTTCTTCGGCCTCACCCGCCAACCCATTGACACCAAAGCCATCGTCGCCCGCCTGGTGCGAGGTGAGGACGGCGCGTTTGTCGAATTCCAGGGTGTGGTTCGCAACAATTCCAAGGGCCGCGCCACCCGGTTTCTCGACTACGAATGCTATGAACCGATGGCCCTCAAGGTGATGGCGGAACTCGGCCGCGAAATCGCCGCCAAGCACGACGTCGGCCGCGTCGCGATGATCCACCGCCTCGGCCCGATGCAGATCGGCGAGGCCAGCGTCGCCATCATCGTCGCTTCCCCCCACCGCCGCGCCGCGTTCGAAGCCGCACTCGAAGGCATCGACCGCCTGAAGAAAACGGTGCCCATTTGGAAAAAGGAACATTTCGTCGACGGCGAAGTGTGGGTGGAGGGCGAATGGGACGAATCGTTGCCGCGTGGCTAACCGCCGCCGCCCTCATTTCGAACGCGCAGGTGAAGCAACCGGACTACGTCCTGCGTTCCGAAGTACGCCTGGTCCGCCTGCTCACCACCGTCAAGGATCCTGCCGGAAACCTCATCGGCGACCTGTCCAAGGACGACTTCAAAATCACCGACAACGGCGTACCGCAGGAAATCGCGGTCTTTGAACGGACCACGTCGCAGCCTCTATCCGTGTCGCTGATGGTGGACACCTCGGCCTCCACCGCCACGCACCTCAAGAACGAAATGGACTCGGTGCACCGGTTCCTGCGCGCGCTGTTTCAGGACGGCAACACCCAGGACCGCGCCGCGCTGTACAGTTTCAGTTGGCAGGTTGTCCTCGAAATGAGCTTTACCCGCAACCTCGGCCGGCTGGAATCGGCGTTGCGCAGGCTCACCTCGCACGGCGGCACCGCCGTTTACGACGCGATGCAACTGGCCGCCCGAAACCTCGAGGACCGCGACGGCCGCCACGTCATCATCATCGTTACCGACGGTGGCGACACGGTCAGTTCGGTCAAGTTCGGCGACGCGCTGGAAGCCGCACAGCGGGCCAACGCGGTCATCTACCCGATTCTGATCGTCCCCATCACCAACGGGGCCGGCCGTAACACCGGTGGCGAACACGCCCTCGAAACCTTCGCCGCCGAAACCGGAGGCAAGGTCTTTGCGGCCTCCATCGGGTCCCAACTCGACAAGGCGTTCGACAACATTCTGCGCGATCTGCGATCGCAATACCTGCTCGGTTACTATCCCGCGAACATCCCCAGAACCAAGGACAAGTTTCACCGGGTGAAAGTCGAAACGCCGTCGCGCTCTGGTTTGCGGATCTCGACACGCAGCGGTTACTATGGGGACGCCGCTCCCTAGGAAAGCTTCATCTCTTCCCAATGACTGCCAAGACAAAAGCGCCGGAACAGACCTTTGAAGAGGTCAAATATCTGCGTGGTCTCACCGACCGCCGGGCGCGCGTCCGCATCCGGCTGGAGGGTGACAGCGAAGTAGCGGGAATCATCGAGTTTTACGACCAGAACCTGATCCGGCTCACCCGCGAAGGTGAGCCCAATCTGTTCCTGTACAAGCACGACATCAAGTACCTGTGGGAAGAAGAGTAGGTTAAAACCGCGCCCGTGGCTTCATTTCTCGAAACGTCCATGGAAATTGCCCGCGAAGCGGGCGCCCTGCAACTGCAGTACCTCGAACGCCGCATCGGCTTCTCGCTCAAGGGCGACTTCGACCTCGTCACCGAGTGCGACAAAGCCTCGGAACGCCTCATCGTCGAACGCCTGTCCTCGCACTTCCCGACCCATAGCATCGAGGCGGAAGAAGGATTCGGCACCGAGAAGGCGAAGTCGGAATACCGCTGGTATGTCGACCCGCTCGACGGCACGACGAATTTCGCGCACAGCTACCCCGTGTTCAACGTCACACTGGCGCTGGAAAAAGCGGGCGAAATCGTCGCAGGCGTGGTCTACGACCCCACGCGCAACGAGATGTTCGCCGCTGAACTCGGCGGAGGCGCGTACCTCAACAACCGCCGCATTCAGGTGTCCAGCGTCAACCGCGTGGAAGACTGCCTGGTGTCCACCGGGTTCCCCAGCAGGCGCCGCCACCTGAACATCAACATTCATTTTTATTACCAGTTGGCGATGCTGTCCCACGGCGTACGCCGCGCTGGCGCTGCCGCCATCGACCTCGCCTACGTCGCCTGCGGACGCCTCGATGGCTTCTGGGAATTCGGCCTCAACCCCTGGGACATGGCCGCCGGATCGTTGCTGGTCCGCGAAGCCGGAGGCAAAACCAGCGGCATGAAAGCCGAACCCTTCAGCGTCCGCGGAGCTACCCTGCTGGCCGACAACGGCCACTTACATACGGGCCTGCTGACGGTATTCGACGAAGTGTTCAATAACAGACCGCGCTATCCGCTGCCCCCGGTCAACCTCGAACAACACTAAAATCCTGACAGTTTTGAGACAACTCAACACCCGATTTTCTGTATTCTTGATGCAGGATCGTCGAGCGGCCTCTCCCCCAAAACAAGTCATATAGGTGGAAGAGGACCCGGCGCTCGAAGTTGAATCTTAGGACCCCATCTCCAACCGTCCGCGATCCGGCCAACGATGGCCGACCTGACCGCACTCGGCACAAGGTTCGTCGAACGGGCTGGTCAAGCTCCAGGCGCGTCCATCTTCCAGCACAATTCGTTTCGGATCGGGATAGCCGCTCGCGCCTAACGAACCGCTCTCGGTTATAAATCGGTGAAGACGCGCCCGTTCCTGATTGGTGCGTGGATCGATCCAGGCAATCGTCTGCGTTTCGACGATGAGATTGCCCTTGTAGTCCCGGAACGTACGGAAGGCCTTGTCGCCGCCGCCACGGCTGGCCCGCCGGACAGTCTCGATCCATTCGCCGGATGCAACCTTGGCAAGGAGATCCTCTCGCCAGAACACAGCGCAAATGCACCTTGGGCACAGACGTATACTGGAGGTGGAACTGCTACCCATGATGGACGCCGGTCAACTCGCTCACAATCTCCGCGAATGCGCGGAGGGACGGTTGTCTGTCCGTGCCTTTGAATCGTGGTTCGATGCGAACTCCTGGAATGTCCATCAATCCGGCGACGCCCAATTGGTGGAGGCGGTATTCGAGTTTGAGGAATTGCATTCGTCCTACGCCGCCGAACGGTTGCCCGAACGGGAACTCCGCGCGGCACTAGCGAGGCTTGCCGCTTCGATCGAGCAGCCCGCGGTTGGGGCGCCTGGCATCAGTTACGCTCCAGCACAATCTTCGCAATCGCGTCGGTAAACGCGGCGACGCGAGCCCCTTCAAGATTCGCCATCACGGAAATCGCTACGCCTTCCGACGGAAACAGGATCAGGTTCGTCGACGTCCCCTGCTGCCCGCCACTGTGGCCCACGCGCCGTAACCCCTGGAACGTATCCACACCCCAACCCAACCCGTAATGGCTCGGCGACCCGTCGTTGAACCGCTGCGGCGTGAACATCTGTTCCACCGTGTCGCGACGCACCAACCGCGTATCCATCACCGCGATCGCGAACTTCACCAGATCCTCGGCGCGGCCAATCAGTCCGCCACCCGGAATCTTGTAACTCGTATCCGCAAGACCGCAGTTGTACAGAACCTTGTTCGCACCCAACCGGTACCCGCGCGAACGCCCCAGAATGATCTTCGCCTGGTCGTCAGCTTCGAGCGTCGTCATCCCCGCCGGACCCGTGATGCGGACTCGCAAATAGTCCACGAACCGCATGTTGGAAACCGCCTCCACCGCCGCACCCAGCAGACTGAAGCCGTACGTCGTGTACGAATACTTGGTGCCCGGTTCGAACAACAGCGGATCCTTGTCAAAGATCGTGAGGCCTTCGAGCGTCGTGCTGTAATGCCGCGTAATCTGCAGTTCTTCGCCCATGTAATGGCGCACGCCGCCCAAGTGCGACAGCAAATGCCGGACCTTTACCGGCCATTCCTTCACCGGCCACGACGGGACGTACACGCGGATGTCGTCATCGAGGCGGATCTTGCCCGCCTCCACCTGCTGCATCACGGCCACCGCGGTAATCGGCTTTGAAATCGAAGCCAGCCGCAGCACGCTCGACGTCTTCATCGGTACGTTGTTTTCGACATCGGAGAGGCCGTATGCATTGGTCCAGCGAACCTGCCCGCCGATGGACACCGCCGCGGTGATGCCTGGTACGCCAGCCTCGATCATCTGCGCCGTCACCGCCGCGTCGATCTTCGCGGCCTTCTCGGCTGTGATCTGGTACGGCGCAATCTGCGCCACCAGCGCGGCGGCAACTACGACAAGAGGCGCGATCATTTCGACGACGCCACCAGCGGCGTCACCGTCAGCTTCCGGAACTCCACCGCACCGTGGTCTCCCTGCACGCTGATCGGACCCGGCAGCGCCTCGTCCGCGTCATGCGCCATCGCCGTCAGCCCCACGATTTCCTTGCGGTCAATCACTTTGACGCCGTTCAGGATCACGGTCACCGTGCGACCGACGAGGCGGATGTCGTAGGTCTGCCATTCGCCAGGAGCCTTCGACGCGTTCGACGCCGGCAGGATGCGACTGTACAGCGCGCCGTTGCCGTGCGTATCCGCCGGCTTGCCGAAGTCTTCCAGTACCTGCACTTCATAGCGGCCGCGCAACCCAAGCCCAGCGTTGCTGTCCTTGCCCAGCTGGATTTCGGCATGCAGTTCGAAGTTCCAGAACTTCTCGTCGCTCACCAGGTTGTT
>JAFDVT010000407.1 GCA_018268875.1 Acidobacteriota bacterium | reverse complement strand
TCCAGAATCCGTACATGATCAATCCCAAGTTCAACGTGACGCGCCTGCAGGGCCGCCACAGTCTGAAGGCGGGCTTTGAGTACCAGCGTCTGGACACCGCGATTGACGACTTCAACCCCAAGTACGGGCAGGACACCTACGGCGGCCGCTTCACGGTTCCCGTCGGAACCTCGTCGTCGAACAATCTGTACAACCTCGCCGACTTCATGTTCGGCCTGCGCAGCCGCTACAACCTGAACAACGCCGTCATCGTGAACTACCAGCAGCGCATGTACTTCGGCTACCTGCAGGACGACTTCAAGGTGAACCAGAAGCTGACCCTGAACCTCGGTCTGCGCTACGAGTTCGCGACGCCGCAGTGGGAACGCGATGGCATCCTGTCGAACTTCGACCCCACCACGCGCACGCTGATCGCGGCCAAGAAAAGCGGCTCCATCTATGAGCGTTCGCTGATCCGGCCCGATCGCAACAACTTTGCACCGCGCGTCGGCCTTGCCTATAACCTGACGCCGAAGACCGTTCTACGCAGCGGTTTCGGCACCAGCTACATTCACTTCAACCGCCTCGGCGGCGAAAACCTGCTGGCCTACAACCTGCCGGCATCATCAACGTCGGCATCGACCAGTTGCCGTCGCAAGGCGCCTGTTCGGCCACCCAGGCCCCGCTCACCTGCTTCCGCACCACGCAGCAGGGATACCCGGCTGGCTTGTTGAGCCCGGCGCTCACCAGCACGCTGTCTTCGCGCACCAACTTCATCCCCGCCGACACCCGCACCGGCTACGTCATGAACTGGCACTTCACCGTCCAGCGCGACCTGGGCAAGGGTTTTGTCATGGACGTCGCCTACGTTGGCAACCGCGCCAACAAGCTTGTGGTCCTGTCGGATTACAACGAAGCCCGCTTCAACAACGCTGGTGAAAACGCGACCATCAACGCCCGCCGGCCCATCACCGGCTTCGGCCAGATCCAGATCGCCGCGCCCATCGGCTTCTCCAACTACAACGCGTTGCAGGCGAAGCTCGAACGGCGCTTTACCAACGGACTGCTCTTCCTGAACACGTTCGTCTGGTCCAAGGCGCTCGACAACGCCAGCGGCCACCTGGAAACTTCGGGCGGCGACGATTCGCGCATTTCCTGGACGCAGCGCGGCAGCTACAAAGGCGTGTCCGGCTACAACCAGCCGTTCAACAACACCTTCACCGTGGTTTGGGAACTCCCCTACGGCAAGGGCAAGCGGTTCGGTTCCAGCGCGCCGTATGTTCTGGATGCGCTGCTCGGCGGCTGGAACGTCAGTCAGACCACCACCGCCAACAGCGGTCTCCCGGTGAACCTGATTTACTCGCCGGTGGCTCGCCTGCAGGTGGGAACGGTCGGCAACATCCGCGCCAACGTGATTGGCGATCCGGTGCTGGCCGAATCGGCGCGTCCGATCCGCGAGCTTTACCTGAATCGCGACACGGTGCAGGAAGTGGCCAACAACACGGCTGTGGTGGGCAACCCCTACGGCAACGTCGGCCGCAACACCGTGCAGGCTCCGGGCTACTTCTCCACCGACCTCGGCGTCCACAAGCGCTTTGCGTTGACGGAGCGGTTCAAGCTGGAATTCCGCGGCGAGTTCTTCAACCTGTTCAACCGTACGAACCTGCTGGCTCCGGATTCCAACCGCAGCAGCGCGTCGTTCGGCCTGATCAGCGGAACCTTCCCGCCCCGCCAGGCCCAGTTCGCCCTGAAACTGCTGTTCTAACTCGCAAATCGTTTCCAAACGATCAAGGCCCGTCACCCTCAACCGGGGAGGCGGGCCTTTTTTCTCTTTGAAACTTGATCGGGCGAACTATGTTTTGTCGCTTACAGCTTCGATGATGGTCTCAGTACTGCTCCAGCGCTGGTCTCACGGCGATGAGATCGCGCGCGATCAACTGATGCCGATGATCTACGAACGCCTGCGCGAGCCTGTGCTTTTGGCCCAGCGCGTGGAGGATGTGGCGTCGCTCGTCCAGGATGCCTACGACAATCTGGTCGGCGAGCCCAACCAGTGGCGCCATCGTATTCATTTTCTAGCGGTTACGGCCCGGGCCATCCGCTGCCTGCTGATGGATCACGCCGAAGGGCAGGTCGACCTGGTGGGCATGGCGCGCGCGGTCCGAAAACTGTCCTCGGCAGACCCGCGCAAGGCCGAACTCCTGGAAATGCTGTACTTTGCGGGAATGACGCTCGAAGAATGCGGGGTCAGCCTGGGGATTTCCACCACCACCGTACATCGCGAGGCGACAGGAGCCAAAGCCTGGCTTCGCCGGGAAATGGCAGGCCGCTTGGCGGCGTTTTCCGCCGACGCATGAAGATTTTCTTAAAGAGCAGTCGGAAGTAGTCGAAGAGACCTATCAGTGTAGTCACTAAATCCGGTCCGTAGGATTCTCCTCCTCAATCATCGCGGCCACGGTTCGGAGGCTTGCCCCAAGCAAACCTCCGAACCGTGGCCGTGATCTTTCCCTCTGCTACTAGGCGGAATAGTTCCGAACGCTCGCCGTCAACCGGCCGACGCCGTCAATCCGCGCCGCCACCGTATCCCCAGCCTTGATCCGCGCCCCCTTCGGACATCCCGTCGAGATCAGGTCGCCCGGATTGAGCGTCATAAAGTCGCTGTGGAAGCGAACGAGCTCATACGGCCGGTGCCGCATGTTCCGCACAAAGTCCCGCGAACAGATTCCATCTTTCGCCCCGCTATGTTCCGTGACCACTTCCAGCGCTTCGACGTCTTCCACCTCGTCGCGCGTCACAATTACCGGACCGAAGCTGAAAAACGTATCGATGCTTTTCGCGCGCGTCAGGTACCTCGGGTTCTTGCGCAGGACGTCGAGCGCGGTCAGGTCCAGCGTCGTCGTGTAACCGAAGATCACGTCGGGAACCTCCTCGCGAGGCACGAACCGGCACGTCTTGCCGATGACGACGCCCAGTTCGCCTTCCGCATCGACGTCGTTTGAGACATGCTCGGGAGGCAGCACGATCTCGCCCCCCGGTTCGAACATGCAGGAGGCCGGCTTCATAAAGCTGCCCGGCTCTTCTGGCTGCACAGCGTCGATGTCCTCGGCGTGGGACTTGTAGTTCAGCCCGATGCACCAGATCTTGGGCGGCACCGCGTACGGCAGCACGGGTCTCACCTGGTCGAGCGGCAGGGCCTCGCCGATGTCGCCGGTGTTCGGGATTTCCAGGTGCGACGCATTTTGAATGATCGCCAGCACGCAGTTGGGAATGCGCAGCCCGAAGCGCGCATTGATCTCGGGCACTGGCACGACGCCGCTCGCGGTCAGGACGCCGGCATGGCGCTGGCCGTGGTGTTCGAATTTCAGCAGTTTCACGTGACGTTTAGAATATCAGCGCCGGGCGATGTCGTATGCTGAACAGGTTGCCTTCCCACCTGACGAGCGGCGATTGGAAGACGCGCATCCGGGGTTTTGCCATCATCCTCGGTGTCTACCTGTTCGTACAGTTCGCCGTCCCCAAGCCCGCCGCGGTGTCCGACGCCGGCTGGAGGCTAACCGGTATCTTCCTCGCCACCATCGCCGGTTCCATCATCCGGCCCATCCCCGGCGC
>JAFDVT010000406.1 GCA_018268875.1 Acidobacteriota bacterium | reverse complement strand
GTCTAGTTTCTCCTACCTCCGAAACCTCATGATGACAATGCCACCGAGTGAGTGAGCAAAGGAGTCACGATGAGTTTCGTTACAAGATATGGCGTTCGTGCGCGCCTCTTGATCCGTTGGGTCGCGCCAGGAGCGGTACTGTAGATGCCGAAACTCACCCATTGGGACGCATTCCCACCCGCTGTGAAGCAGCATCTTGTGGATCGAATGCTGCAGCGAGAGATCAGTCTCTCAGACCTGAATCAGCTTCGACTCTGGGTAGCGACAAATCCTGAAGTGCCGGATGACGACTGGTACAAGGACTTCGGCTCATTCAAGATTTGCGGTCATGGGCCTTTGCCCAAGACATTCCTGTTGCGCCGGCAAGTCGCGAAGGGCCAGAACCTCGACTAACGGAACATGTTGACGACGGCGTGTTGTACGTCGTCGTACGTTTCGATCGCGCTGATGTTGGCCTGGGCGGCGGTGCGAGCGGTCATCAGGGCGATGGTCTCCGCGCTGATGTCGACAATGTCCACGGGTACAGCGGCAGAGGAATCGACGTTGGTCCCGGTGCTGGCGAGGAGATTGTTGAAAGCCGCAGGGAGACGGGAAAGCCGCTTAGCCGAATCGGCCATCTGCATCTCCGCACGCTGTAGACCTTCTAAGGACGCTGTAAGTCCGTTCATAACGAGCTCCTAAACCAATGAGAAACCAGGGCTCAGTGAAAGTTGCTTCCACTTCCCCCTGGCTGACTTATCGGCGACTGGGGAGCTTCTTGAGTCTTTTTTGACTTATTTCGAGACCCTAGGACTACATCGCCATGATTTGGTAGCCCGCGTCGACATACAACGTGTTGCCGGTGACGCCACGGCCCATGTCCGAGGCCAGGAATACCGCCGTGTCGGCGACCTCGGCCGGGTCCGTGTTGCGGCGCAAAGGTGCTTTGCCTTCAACGGTTTCGAGCATCTTCGAAAAATCCTTGATGCCGCGCGCCGAGGCCGTCTTGATGGCGCCCGCCGAGATCGCGTTGACGCGAATATTGGAGGCTCCCAAGTCGTAGGCCAGGTAGCGGACGGAGCTTTCCAGAGCCGCCTTGGCGACGCCCATCACGTTGTAGTTCGGCAGCACGCGTACCGCACCCAGATAGGACAGGGTGGTAATCGAACCGCCACGGGTCATAAGTGGCGTCAGTACCCGGGCAGTGGCTACCAGGGAGTAGGCGCTGACGTCGTGCGCCATGCGGAAGCCTTCGCGCGAAGTCTGGACAAACGGATTGCTCAGGTCTTCTTTGTTGGCGAAGGCGATGGAATGGACCACGGCGTCGATCGGGGCGTATTTGCCGAGCGCTTCCGCGAGGGTCGCAAGTTCTTCATCCTTCGAGACATCGCACATCAGAACCTCGGTGGCGCCCAACTCGGCGGCGAGGTCGTCGACGGTTTTCTTCAGGCGATCGTTCTGGCAGGTCAGGATGACGCGGGCGCCTTCCCGGCGCATGGCGGCGGCGATGGCGTAGGCAATACTCCATTTGTTGACCACGCCGAGGATCACCGCGGTCTTGTCGGCAAGCAAATTGGCCATAAATTGCCAGTCTAGCAGTCCGGTCCGTTACGTTTCCGCTGCGGCCGTGAAAACAAAGCCACGAAATATTACTCTATGAGTCGTGTGGATGATACTTGCCCTTGCGGTATCGCAGGACATAACAGTGATGGAAACGCCGAAGCGCTTCCTGCGCGATGAGGCGGCGATTTGGACGAGTCCGGTTCGAAAGAGCGCGTATAGCTCGCGGGCGGTGAAGAAATATCTGATTCCGTTCGCGGCGATCACGGGCACGCTGATTGCGACGGATAAATTCACCTCGCGAGGGCTGCCGAACAGTTCGGACCAGTTGATCTGGAGCGGGCGCGCGTCGCAGATGGGCGCGTGGTACAGCACGGCGGGGTTGTCTGGCGCCGCGCTGCTGTACGGCCAGTTTTCCGGCAACACGCACATGCGGGAAACAGGAATTCTAGCGCTCGAAGCGTTGGGCCATGCGCAGGTGGTGACTTTTGCGGTGAAGCAGATCACCAACCGGCGGCGTCCGGCCGATGGCGACGACAACATCGGATTTTGGAAGGGGGGCAATGCGTTCCCCTCGGGACATGCGGCGAGCGCGTTTGCCGTGGCCACCGTTTTTGCGTATGAATACCGCCAGCACGTGGCCGTGCCGATTGCCGCGTACAGCTTGGCAAGCCTGGTTTCGATCTCGCGCGTCGGGGCTCGCCGCCACTGGATGAGCGACATCTTCGCCGGTGGATCGATGGGCTTTATGATGGGGCGGATGGTGTACCGCCGCCATCACAACCCCAATCTGCCGGGCGTCAAAGTGACGTCGAACTGGAAGACGCTGGCCAAGCCCGATATCGGATTCGCGCCCGGCGGAGCGTCGTTGAACTGGCGCTTTTAGGCGGCCTTTTTCGCTGGTTCGGGCGGAGCGGGCGGACGAAGGTTTTCCGGCTTCGAGGCGGGAACCCGGTCCACCAGCTTGTTCGGCTTGCCTTTCCGCTTGTGTAGTTCGAACGCGTCGTAAAGATCGCCGCGCGCCGTGCGAGCCTCGTACGACAGATTGCCGCCGTCGATGCGGATCACCTGGTACAACTGCGTGTCCTCGGCTTTGCGACGCATCCAGTCGGCGGGC
>JAFDVT010000405.1 GCA_018268875.1 Acidobacteriota bacterium | reverse complement strand
GCCTGTAGCGCGGTGCGGTAATCGGCGTTGTCGACATCGAAACGAATGGAGTTGGCGGGCGGGGCGGTTTGCAGGTCCCGCTCGAAGATCGCGACCAGCCCGAACTCGCGAGCGACGTCCTCAAACAGTTTTGTGGTTTCGCCCCGCAGGTGGAAACTGCGGTTGCCGGGTTTTGCCGCCGTAAGCGTCGGAGGACCGTCCATCCGCTTGCCGTCGATCAGGTCCTTGAGGCTGAGCACGCCGGTGAGGCCGGGGATCAGGACTTCGGGAGGCGGTCCAGGGTCCTGCATGGCGCTGGGGCCGGTCGCAGGGGTGAAATTGCCGCGAAGACCTCGCATGGCGGCCCAAACGGCGGGATCGGAGGGATTGGCGGCGGCCGCGCGCTGGTACAAAACGTAGGCGCGCGCCTTGTTGCCGTCGGCCTCCGCTTTGCGGGCTCGCTCCATCAGCACCGCGGCATCGTCGGCGGCGGACGCGATGAGGCTCGCGACGATGCCGACTGAGAATGCCAAAAGCGGACGAACCATGCCTACAGCGTCTGACGCGCGCAACCACGCAAGCGTGCAAACTTACTTGCGAATGTCTTCCGGCAGCACGTAGTAATCGGCCGGCGGCGGAAACAGTTCCTGCAGCAGCAGGAGGCGCTTGCGGAGGAACCGGCTGGGAAGCTGTCGGGGACCCGTGTCGACGTCGATATCGCAACAGATGCCGTGCAGATAAAGCGTCATGGTGTCGCAGAACGACGCTTTCAGATATTCGACAAAGGGCTTCGATTCGAACTTCACCTTGCCGTTGCGGCGCTGCAGTTGCTGTTTGGCGCGCCAGCTTTGTTCATCTACCTCGCCGTGCGTGCCGGTGTTCAATTCCTCCATCAGGAGCGACGAGAAGCGCGACTTGACGGAGGGCGAAACGAGGTCCCACATCATGTGCGAGATGTGCTGGTAGAAGCGGTAGTGGTATTCCGAAACCTCGTGGCCGGTGAAGGTAAAGGCCAACACGGTTTCCTGGTCTTTGCGAAGCTGCGCGGTCCAGGAGAGCTTTTCCTGCGGCGGCGCGGTCATCGAGACGAGCAGCGGCTTTTCCGCCTTTTCGCGGCTCAGGTACGGCACGATGAGGATGGAGATTTTCGGGAGTAAGGCGACGATCGACGGAGGCAGCGCCGCGACCGGCTCCTCGAGATAGTCGCGCGAGTCTTCTTCGGTGAAGGAGAGGGAAGAGTCGCAGAAGTAGGAGAAATTTCCGGCAAGCGGAATCATGTCCCCGCGGAAACGTTCCGCGAACTGTCCGACCGTAAGGGGAGCCTTCGAAGCCGGCGGGGTCTTGTCTGCTGGTTGGGACATCGTTACGAATAGAGAAACGGAGCGAGCGTCCCCGAAGGACGACCGCTCCGATTCCGCCTTTATTCTACCAGAAGGGCGAGTTGCGACTTGACCGCTTCGATCACCGGAGCCCAATCGCCGCGCGATTCCTGCCGGAACAGGCGCATCGACGGATACCACGGGGAATCGTCGCAATCCTTCATCCAGCGCCAGTCGGCGGCGAGCGGAAGCATCACCCAAGCCGGCCGTCCCATCGCGCCGGCCAAGTGTGCCACCGACGTATCGACGGTGACAACGAGGTCGAGATGGACCAGCATCGCGGCGAGATCCTCCATCGTCTCGCCGTCGTGCTGCGGATCGATCAGGCCCGCGCCATCAATCATCGGCACGCCTTTTTGCAGGCTCACGAAAGCGATTTCCGGGTGCCCGGCCGTCAGACGGCGGACATCGGCATCGCGCAGCGTGCGTTTGGCGTTGGCGACGAAGTTGGGGTTGCCCGACCAGACGACGCCAACACGCCGTCGTTCGTTGCCCTGACAGAGCACAGGCAGTTTCTCCGCCCATGCCTCGGCCAGGTCCGGCCTTGCATCGATGTAGCCGCCCTCCTCGACGGCCGGAGGATCGGCCAGCTGCATCGTGCCGGGTACGCTCATCAGCGGGACCCAGCAGTCATACGGCGGCCGCGGATCTCCGATCGCGCAGACTTCGTCCACCCCGTCTACGCGAGCGGCCATTGTCAGCAGAGGCTTGTGGCACTCCACGATGACGGACCCTCCGCTGTCCGCCACTTTTTGTTTGACAATGGCCGCATAGCGTAGAAATTGCAGCGCGTCGCCGAGCCCTTGCTCAGCGATGAGCAGGATCCGGTGTCCCGGGCGAGCCTGCCCATCCCATCGCGGCATGTCGAGCGGAAACCGGTCCAAATTGCTGCGCGGCTGCTGCAAACGCCACTCGTAGTTGGCCCACCCGGCCTCCCACTCGCCTGTCTGCAATTGCAGCAGCGCCCGGTTCCAGTTGGCTTCCGGATGACGCGGATCACGCGCCAGCACCGCTTCGTAGGCCAATTTCGATTCGCGCAACATGCCCAGTTCGAGAAAAACGTTGGCCAGGTTGTTGCACGCATCCGTGTGGCCCGGATTTTGTTCCACAAGCGAGGCATAGGTCGCCGCCGCGCTTTCAAAATCCCCGCATTCCTGGAGCAGCATGCCAAGGTTGTAGCGCGGCTCCGCGAACGCGGGACTGAGATAGGCTGCCTGCCGGTAATGGGCCATCGCTTCCTCCCATTGGCCCGCCGCTTGCATCGTGATCGCCAGATTGTTGTGCGCCTCAGCGTAGGAAGGGCGGACGGAAACCGCCTTTTCAAACGCCTGCCGCGCCGCCAGTAGCTGGCGCTGCGCCAGACGCACGACGCCCAGGTTGTACCAGGCTTCCGCGTAGGAGGGATTGATCGCTACCGCCCCCGCGTATCGTTCTTCCGCCTCGGCATGTTGCCCCGCTGCGTGCAGCACGTTGCCCATCTCAAACCAGGTTTCCGCCGCATCGGGCTGAAATTCCAGGCTCAACGTCAGGGATTCGCGCGCTTCGATGTAGTTTTTTTGCAGGAAGAGCTGCCGTCCCAGTTGCAGAAGCGACTGGCCCAGCAAATGCACCTCGCTGCCCATTGTTGTCCGCTCCCCCAGTTCGTGCATATCAGCATCCCAGTTCCGTCCGTCTCCCGCGTGCGTAAGCTGAATTGCAGAGCAATTGGTCCTTAGAAAGAATCAGGCACACGAGCCCGACTGGTGAAGGACACCAGAAGGACCCGTATGCCTATCCGAGGATCAGCTAAGCGCCGGAGAGACCGGCGTCAGAGTTGTCGATTAACCACGAAGCAGGGTGAGAACGGCCTGCGGAGCGGAGTTGGCCTGGGCAAGGGCGGCGACGCCGGCCTGCAACAGGATCTGCGCTTTCGACAGGTTGGCCGCTTCGGAAGCCAGATCGGCGTCGCGGATGCGCGATTCGGCGGCCGCAACGTTGGAAAGCTGCGACTGCGCGAGGTTCACGGCATAGTTGAGCTGGTTCTGGCCACGGCCGACGACGGCTTGCGCGCGGCCCAGAGTGGCGACCGCGTCCGAGAGCGACAGTACGGCCGCCGCGGCAAGATCGGCGGTCGAGATATCGGCCGTCGAACCACCGGACACCGCTTCGGCGCTGTACACGATGCCCTGTTGGACAGCCGTGCCCAGACCCGCCGCCGAGCCCGTACCCGCCGCGCCAACCGACACGTTGAAGTCCGTCAACGTGCTCTGGAACCGGATCTTGTAATTGGTCCCGTCGTAGTCCTTGACGGCCACGATCTTGTTCAGAGTGTCGTTGTTGGTCTGCTGCAGTTTGTTGTTGATGGTGGCGATGGCTTCGTCGATCGTGCGGGCGTTGCGCGTGGTGCCGTTGTTCTCCAACTTGACCGCCAGCGACTGGGTCGCACCAGCGGCGTCCACCGCCGACAGCGTGACAGTCTGGCTGTCCTGGCCGTTGACGATCGGGTTAAAGATAAACGAGGTGCTCACCGCGCTGCCGCCGCCATTGTTGAAGTACACAACGTTGGTCGCGTCAGCCGCCACGGATGCGAAGCTGGCGCCAGCCGCCGCGCCAGCTTCGCCAAAGCCCAACGCTTCCGCGCCCGTGGCCGTGGTGGCGTTGAGGCGGAATGCCGTTCCGTTGGAGGACTGGATGGTGATGCTGGTGCCGTCGTTGGTGGCGTAGATGCCCGCCGCGCGAGCCGCCGTGTTGTTGGCCAGCGCGTCGTTGACTTTCTGGGTAGCCGAGACGATCGTGTCAGCCGCAAGCACGGAGACGCTGAACGTCTGGTTGGTGCCGCCGCCGATCGAGAGGTCGAAGGTGTTCGTCTTGGTGGCCGCCGCAAACGCCGTGGCAGCGGTGATCGAGGTGTACTCGAAGGCGATGCCGCTGTTGGTGGCGTTGAGGTAGCTGCCAAGACCGAGGCGGTTCTGCTCGTCGCCGAGGGCCGACACGTTCAGAGCTTCCCCGCGAGCGGAGTTGAAGGTGATGGTGCCGCCGACCGCGCTCAGGCCGTTTGCCGAAATACCGGCAGCCTGCAGAGCCGCGTTGTTGGAGATGAGGCTCGACAGCGTGGTGAGCGCCTGGGCGGTGGTGGCGCCGGCGTCTACCTGCAGGTCGACCGGGGAAGCCAGGCCGCCGCCCTGAATACGGACGATGATGTTCTGCGCCGTGGTGCCGGTTCCGGCCGTGGTGACCGCGCCGGCCGTTACCGTCTGCGCCAGATCCTTACCTGTGGAGCCCGTGCTGAAGTTGCCGAGCAAAGCGTTGGACGTACGATCGCCCGCCTGCACCTGGAAGGAGGTGTTGGAGGACGTGAACGACAACTGCTTCTTGCCGGCGGCGTCGGTGTTGATGGTGGCCTGGATGTTGGCGTTCTTGAAGGCCGTCGCCGCCTGCGTGCCGGACGTACCCGCCGCTTCGATGGCCGCGTTGACCGCTTCCACCAGCGTGCCGGTGTCGGTGACGCCCGACAGGTTGACCGAGATCTTGACCTTGTCGGCGCCCGCGAATCCGGGTCCGCTGACATAGAAGTCAGTGTAGCCCTGCTGAACGAGAGAGTTGGTGTTGGTGGTGTTGGCCAGAATCTGCTGGACCGAGGTGGAAGCGGAACCGGCGCCGATGTCGGTGTTCGCCGTGCCGACCGACTGCACGCCACGCAGCCCGAGGTTCTTGGCGTCCACCAGCGAACGGGACAGATCCACGCCAACGCTGCCGTTGGCGGTGGAGGTGATGCCGTTGTTGGCGCGGCCGCCGCCGATAAAGACGCTCAGATTCTTGGCAAACGTGCCATTGGCATCAAGGCCAATGGACTGCGCCTGACGGTCGATTTCCGAGATAACGCTCTGAAATTCGCTATTCAGCACAGAACGGTCGCCGGAGAATGTGCCGGAGGCCGACTGGGTGGCGAGCGAACGCGCACGATCCAGCAGCTTCGAGATGTTGTTGATACCACCGTCGGCAATCTGCAACGTGCTGATGCCGTCGTTGGCGTTGCGAACGCCCTGCGTCAGAACCGCCAGATCCGACCGGAAGCCGTTGGCGATGGCAAGCCCGGCTGCGTCGTCACCGGAGGAAACGATGCGCAGACCCGAGGTTACGCGGTTGATCGTCTTGCTCTGAAAGTCGCTGTTGGTCCGTAGGTATTCCTGCGCCTGCAGCGAGGGGATGTTCGTATTAATTTGGAAGGCCACAATTCTCTCCTTGAATTGAAACTGTCTAGTGAATTGCCAGGAATCCTTTCCCGGCGTAAGCCGAAGCACGACTTACAATGGCCATATCGGTGCGGCTATTTCGAGCTTGAAGATTTTTGTGAGATTTCTTGCAGCCTCTGTACGAGCGTGTCCGCGAGGCCGTTTCCGACAGCCTGTGCGGCGGCTAGTTTGTTTTGCCGGCCGGCCAGGAATACCTCCTCGCGCAGTACCGGGACCGACAGCGGCGCCTTGATTCCGATCTTGACTTGCCCCCCGCCAAAGTCCAGAATCTGAATCTCGACATCGTCGCCGATGCGGAACGTTTCGCCGAGCCGCCGGCGGATGACTAGCATGACGTCCCCACAAGCAACTGGTCGTGCGCGTAGCGGTTGTCGTAGCGCACCGCCTGGATGCCGAGCGCGGCCCGGCCGTCGCGCCATGGCGAAATATTGACAATGATGGGCGCCAATAAATTGGCAGCGGGACCAGATTCCGTCATCGCCATGATGGTATAGGCCTGTACCTGGCGCCCGACCACCGGCTGCTGCCCTTTCAGATCTCCCAGGCCGATCGCCGCCAGATCCTCCGCGGTGACCGCCAACTGGTAAGCCGGATCCACCACAAGCAGGGGAAGGGTAACGAAACACAGGTCCGGGGCGTTTAAACTCTGTAGAAACACAATGGGTTTGGTTGCACTTCGTTCAATCAGCACGAACCGCCGTTCGTTTTCAAACGCGGGCAACCCCATGGGAAACTCCACCGTTTCGTTTTCCCGATATTGAACCGTGCCAAACTGCCTCGATTCTGTTTCGAATGCCATCATCGTCGCCAGTTCTACTTGCATGCGCTGGGCCAAATCGCGAACGCCCCGCAAATTGCGCGACAGCTTTACAAAGTTCACATTCCCGCGCCGGGTGCTGGCCGGGGATGATGTTATTTTGGTTGAACAAATCTCCCTCGCATTACGTCTCTCGGTACTTAGAGTCGCCGGAGGTGGGGATATAACGCACGGAAATAGCACCACGAATGCGACCGATCCCAACGAAACGGCCAGTTCCATAATGCCTCGCACGACTACTTGTCTGACCCGCGCACCCTTCCGCGCCTTCACCGCTTTTTGCCTGACCCTGTCCCTTGCGATGGCGCAAACGCCGCAATCGGCGGTTCTACAGGTGGACCCCGCGCCACGGCTGACGAACGGCGCAGCCGATAAGTTCGATTGGTTTACGCGGCCCTATCGTGCGCGCAAAGTGGCGCCGATCCGGTTGAACAACACGAGCCGCCTGGATAGCCTCATGCGGGCGGGCAACCTCTATCTGTCAGCGGCCGATGTGGTGGCGTTGACGGTGGAAAACAATATCGATATCGAAATCCAGCGCTACGGACCGCTGCTTGCCCGCGAGATCCTGCGGCGCGCCAAGGCCGGCGGCGCGTTGCGTAGCGCGGGGTTGGGCGTGGCGACGGGGCCCCAAAGCGTGAGCCTGCAAGGCGTGAGTACGGCAGCTTCGACGCTGAGCCTGGGTACGGCTGGCGTAGGTTCGGGCGGTGGCATCGTGACGCAGTTGGGTCCGGTGATTCAGTCGTTCGATCCGGTCGTCTCGGGAAGCATGAATTTTGCGCATACGACGACGCCGCAGTCGAATACGGTGCTGACGGGTACGACGGCGCTGGTGCAGGATACGCGGAGCTTCAGCACGGCGTACGCCCAGAACTTCAACTTTGGCATGACGGCCAATTTGCAGTTTCAAAGCCAGCGGATCAAGACGAATTCCCAGTTCTTCGCGTTGAACCCGTACACCAATGGCGCGCTGACGTTGAATGTCACGCAGAACCTGTTGCAGGGCTTTGGCCGGACGGTGAACACGCGCAATATCAAAGTCCAGAACAACAACGTCAAGATCAGCGAATTGCAGTTCAAGCGGCAGTTGATTACGACGATCACCGCCGTGCTGAACCTGTACTGGGATCTGGTGGCGTTTGCCGAAGATGTGAATGCGCGGCGCGCGGGCGTCGCGACGGCCCGGCAGTTGGTGGACGAAACCAAGCGCCGCGTGGACCTGGGTTCGGTTGCCGAGATTGAAGTGACGCGCGGAGAAAGCCAGTTGTACGCCAGCCAGCAGGATCTGGTGATCGCCGAAACCAACTATCTGCAGCAGGAAATGGTGCTGAAGAATACGCTGGTTCGCAATGGCGTCGCAGCCGCGGGACTCACCAATGTGCACATCATTCCGCTCGACAAGTTCACGATGCCGGCCACCGAGGAAGTTCGCCCGGTGGAGGATCTGGTGGGTGAGGCGCTGTCAAAGCGTGTCGAAGTGGAGCAGGCGCGGATCAATCTGCAGAGCAACGAGATCAATCTGAAGGGGATTCGCAGCGGTTTGCGGCCGACGCTCCAGGCGTTTGCGGGCGCAACCAACAATGGCCTGGCGGGCGATATCGGCGCGGCCGGGTTGAACAATCCAGGTCTTTTGTACCTGGCGGGCGGATACGGAAACCTGCTGGCGCAGGTCTTCCGCCGGAACTATCCGAACTATTCGGCGGGTTTTTCGGTGAACGTGCCGATTCGCAACCGCGCGGCGCAGTCGGACTATGCGACGAGCATGCTGGAATTGCGCCAGAACGAACTGGACCTGAAGCGCAACGAGAGCCAGATTCGTTTGGACATTCACAACGCGCTGATCGGTCTGCGGCAGGCGCGGGCGCGGTATGAAGCGGCCACCAAGAGCCGTGTGCTGCAGGAACAGACGCTTGCGGCCGATCGCCGGAAGTACGAGTTGGGCGCGGCCACGCCGTTCCAGGTGGTGCAGGATCAGCGGGATCTTGCCAACGCGCGCAGTACCGAAACGCAGGCGATGGCGAATTACACGCATGCGCGTATTTCGTTCGAGCAGGCGCTGGGCGTAACGCTCGACACATACAATGTCTCGATCGCGGAAGCGCTCGACGGCCATGTCGCCAAGGCATCGGAAATCCCGGTGAATCCGCCGGCGGCGCCTGTGACGATTGACGGGGGCAACCGGTAAAGGCCATGCGCGTTCACCAGATATTACGTCTCGGTCTGTCGCCGGTGCTGGTGGCGAGCCTCGCGGCGCAACAATTGCAGCCGGTGATGAACTCCAACTCGATCGCGCCAATTCGCCCGATCGGTTCGATCTTCACGAGGCCCTACCGTCCGGTGGAACTGCCCGATCTGCGGCTGGGGAATTCGAAGAGGTTGGCGGACCTGATCCGCGGCGGCACCCTGTATCTGACGGCGCAGGACGCGGTGTTGCTGGCGCTCGAAAACAACATGGACATCGAGATTGCGCGGTACGGGCCGATTGTGTCCGACTGGCGCATTACTCGCGCCGAAGCCGGTGGCGCGCTTCCGGGTGTGCCGAGCGCCGCCTCGCAAGCCGGTTCGGTAGCCGCCGGCCAGGGCGTCACGGGTAGCCAGAACGCGGCGGGTGTCGCGGGTACCGGCAACGCGCAAAATTCGAACAATACCAGCAACGCGACGATTACGCAGGTCGGTACGGTGACGCAGAACCTGGATCCGGCTTTTCAGGAAACCACCACGTTCAGCCATATCTCGACGCCGCAGGCCAACACCACGCAGTCGGCGACGAGCGTGCTGATTTCGAACACACGAACCAATACGGGACAGTTGCAGCAAGGGTTCATTACCGGCGGGTCCGTGACGTTGCGTTTTTCGCAGAACTATTTGAACGAAAACGCGCCGACCAACCTTCTGAATCCGACCGTTGCGCCGAACCTGCAGTTTACGGCCTCGCATTCGCTGTTGAGCGGCTTCGGGCGCCGGGTGAACGCGCGCAACATCACGATCGCCAAGGTGAACCGCCGCATTTCCGACCTGACGTTTGAAACCACGGTGCTGAACATCGTGAACCAAACGCTGGAGCTTTACTACAACCTGGCCGCCTCGCACGAGGATCTGCGCGCGAAGACCAACGCCGCCGATACGGCAAAGCTGTTCTTCAACAACGTAAAGCGGCAAGTGGAACTGGGCGCCGCCGCGCCTCCCGAGTTGATCACGGCGGAGAACGATTCGATCAACAGCGACCTGGCGGTGGTGACGGCGCAGACGACGATCGAGCAGCAGGAACTGCGGTTGAAGAATCTGATCAGCCGCAACGGACTCGCCGACAAGGCGTTGCTGGCGGCGCGAATTCAGCCCGTCGATCCGGTGACGATTCCCGACAAGGACGACTTGCCGCCGATTGCCGAACTGGTGAAGGAAGCGCAGGCCAAGCGCGTGGAAGTGATGTCGGCGCAGCAGTCGTTGACGAATGCGGAAGAATCCTCATTGGGCACCAAGAGCGCGCTGTTGCCTTCGCTCCAGGTGTTCGGCAGCATCAACCAGGCTGGCCTCGCGGGTAACCCGCGCGTGGCCGCGAACCTCGCGACGCCTGACCCCAAGTTCGTCGGTGGCACCGGTACGGCGCTTGGGCAGGTGTTCGGGCTGGACTTCCAGACACGGCGCATCGGCACGTTCTTCAACGCCATCGTGAACAACCGCCAGGCCCAGGCCGATTACACGGTTGATACGCTGTCTTTGCGCCAGAGCGAACTGAGCCAGGCCAAGCGCCTGAGCCAGATTGAAGTGGACATCGCCAGTGCTGTCGCTGGACTGCGGCAGGCGCGTGTACGCCATGAATACGCGGTGCAGAACGCGAAGCTCCAGGATGCGTTGGTGAAGGCCGAGCAGCGCAAGTACGACTTTGGCGCCTCGCGGCCTTACGATGTGATTCAGATGCGTCGCGATCTGGGTAACGCGCAGTCTGCCGAGGTATCCGCCAAGGCTTCCTACATGGCGGCTCGCATCCTGCTCAACACGATGCTGGGCCGGACGCTGTCCGCCAACAACATCTCGATCGCCAGCGTTCGCTAACGCAGGAGGCCGCGGGTGCGGAGCCAATCGGCCAGTCTGGATGGCCAGGTTCCCGCCGCGGCGTCCATTTGCGCGAGTCCCAGGCCGTGCCGGCCACGTTCATAAATATGCATTTCGGCGGG
>JAFDVT010000404.1 GCA_018268875.1 Acidobacteriota bacterium | reverse complement strand
TCGTGATGCTATGCGCCGCGCCGTTGATCCGTGAAACCGGCATCCTGCTGGTGGCGGGTTGGGTGGTGTGGCGATTGCTGGCGGGCCAGTGGAAGCAGGCGTTGGCGGGCGCGTTGTGCGGCCTTCCGGCGATCGCGTGGTGGCTGTGGGTGGCCGCTCACGTACCTCCCGACGGAACCGCGTGGCTCGCGAGATTCCCGTTGGCCGGAGTGGTGTCGCACACGATGTCGATCGCGGTGCCGGGCCGAATCTCGGCGGCGTTCGTAACCGAAATGCTGGCGCTGTGCGGCTGCTGGATCGCTCTGGCGCTGCCGTTGTGGTTGATCACGCGGCAGCGCGGATTGGCGGAAATTACGGCCGTGCTCTTCCTCGGCTTCTTTTCGATGTTCGGGCGGCAGGACATCTGGGATTCGGCGTATGCGACCGGCCGCACACTGTCGCCGCTACTGGTGATGCTGGGCTGGATCGCGCTGCGGGACCGGCTATGGATCGCCGCGCTACCGCTGGCGTTGATCCTGCCTCGCATCGCACTGCAGTATCTGGCCGAGATCGTTACCCGGCAGCAGTAGCTGAGGTTACTCTAAGTAGAGATGGCTTCTGCTTTGGTGCTGTTCGACATCGATGGCACCCTCATCCGAAAAGCCGGCCCGCAGCATCGCAAGGCGCTCGAAGCGGCGGCCCGCGAAATCATGCAACTGGAAGTATCGAGCGAAGGAATTCCCACGCAGGGCATGCTGGACCACGACATACTTCGCGAGATGCTGCTGGTGGCGGGCGCGAAAAAGTCCGCGATCCGCGCGGCGATGGCTCGCATGGTGCATGCCGCGGAAACGGTGTACATGCGCGAATGCCTGCCGCATCTGCGTCACAAGGTTTGCCCGGGCGCGCGCAGCCTGCTGCTGAAACTGTATCGACAGGATGTTCCCACGGGCCTGGTAACCGGCAACTTCACCCGTATCGGCTGGAAGAAGATGGAACTTGCCGGCTTGCAGCGATACCTGCGTTTTGGAGCGTTTGCCGAACTGGCGAAGGATCGCACGGGGCTGGTGAAAATCGCCATGCGCGAGGCGCGCAAGCAAGGCTGGCTGCGTCGAGACACGGTGGTGACGCTGATTGGCGACCATCCCAACGACATCCTGGCGGCGCGTGGCAACGGCATTCGATCCGTCGCCGTGGCAACCGGCGTTGTCAGCGAGGCGGAGTTGAAAACGCACAAGCCCGATATTCTGGTAGCCGACTTACGAACTTTGCATCCCGAGACTTTGTTACAAGCATGAAAACGTATTTGCCGTTGGCGTTGCTGGGCCTGTTGGCGTTTGGCGCCGCGTCCTGCGCGCATCCCTCCGCCGAGGGAGTTCGTCCGATTGCGATTGCCGGAGCGCGCCTGGAACCGGGCGGCGGCAATCCGCCGATCGAATATTCGATCGTGATCGTGGAAGATGGAAAGTTCCGCGCCGTGGGTTCGCAGGCCAGCATTCCGATGCCGAAAGAGGCCGAAATTGTTGACGGTCTGCATCACACGATCGTGCCGGACGGGAACCCGATCGCGGCCGGCCAACCCGCGAACCTGATCTTGAAAGGACCAAAGGGCCGCACGATGCGGGAGGGCAAATGGCAGCAGTAACACCGAAAGATACGTCCAAGGCGCAGGCATTTTCGGTGAAGCGCGCGGAGGTGGAGTTCCACAACTTCGCTTCGCTGGGCGAACCCGAACGCGCCATCGGCAAGTACGAGGCGGAAAACGTTCGCCGCGGCGAAGTGTTCCGTACGCACCTGGGATTTTTGGGCGAAGTCACGCCATTTTTGGAGATCGGCGCCAACGTCGGGCACACCAGTTATCTGCTGGCCAATCAGTATGGCGCGGAAGGGTTCGCCCTCGATATTTCGGCCGATTCACTGCGTTACGGGATTCAACTGCAGCAGTACTGGGGGTTCCAGAAAGCGCCGGTGCGCGTGGCCGGCGACGCATTGAACCTGCCATTCCGCGATGGGTCGATGAAGCTGGTGATGGCGTTTCAGATGCTGTCGCAGTTTCAGGACATCGAGGCCGTGTTCCTGGAGGTCAAGCGTGTCCTCGCCCCTGGCGGCGTGTTCTTCTTTGCGGAAGAACCGATGCGCCGTCAATTGAGCCTGCGGCTGTACCGCTGCCCATACTACGAGAACCAGAAGCCCTGGGAACGCAAGCTGTCCGACTGGGGTTTGCTGGGGTACCTGGTGCAGGACGTGATCGGCGCGCACCAGGAAGAAAGCTTCGGCATCAAGCAGAACCATCGCATGACCATTCGCGACTGGCATGCGCTCGTGACCAAGCATTTTGTGAAGCACGAATACCAGATGTTCGTGCCCGAACGCGGCTGGGGCGAAAGCATCCCCAAGGCGATCTTCCGCAAGCTGGACCGCCTCGATTCCGAATGGCTCGCCTCGCGCATGCTGGGCGGTACGCTGGCGGCGTTCTGCAAAAAAGCCGGTGAGTTACCGAAGGACCAGTTCGACCTCGCGCGGTTCGAAGATTACCTGCGCTGCCCGGATTGCGGATCGTCGAACATCCAGCGAGACGAGCAGGAAACGGTTCGTTGCCCGCAATGCGGCTACTCGGCGCCGAACGAAGGCGGCGTGTACAACCTGCTGCCTTCCGGCGAACGCGCGGAACTCTACCCCGGCGACCGCGAAGACATCATCGACTTTTCGCTGCCCAGCCACGAGGCCCATCTGCGCGAGGGCTGGTA
>JAFDVT010000403.1 GCA_018268875.1 Acidobacteriota bacterium | reverse complement strand
TCCCCACCTCGATCAGCGGCGCAAAGTCGAACGACTGCACCAGTACGCGTTTTTCCGCCTTGTGCTTCCGGATCGCGTCGACAATCATCTTCGCGTAAACGTTTGGCGCGGGCTGCAGTTCCGGACGTTTCGGATTGCTCTTGATCTCCAGATTGATCGAAACTTTGGGGTACTTCTTCAGCAGCCCGAACACCTCGTCGAGCGTAGGCACCGGCGTATGCGGGATCGCCTTTTGCTTGGGCCAATCCGGGTTCGCGACGCCGCAATCCCACTTGCGAAGCTCGGCGAAGGTCATGTTGCGAATGGTCCGCTCGGCATCGGGTGACGGCCCTTTGCAATGCTTCAGGTTCATCGCCGCGTCATGCGCAACGACTACGACATCGTCTTTGGTGACCCAGGTGTCGATCTCGAAGAAGTCGGCACCGTTTTCAGCCGCGTAGGCAAAGCCGGGAAGCGTATTCTCGGGCATCACCATGCGAGCCCCACGGTGTCCATGAACCTCGATGGTCTTGGCGGGAAGCGTCATGGCTACAGTAGCGGCGGCAAGCAGCAAAAGCACGCGGAACGTCATCACTATAATAAAAGCATGGCGGTCGAGCACATCGAAGAACGCAATGGCGGGCTCTACGTCAAAGGAAAGCGCGTCTCGTTGGATTCGATCGTGTACGCGTTCAAGAACGGCGACAGTCCGCAAACCATCGTCCAGGACTTTTACACACTCAGCCTCGCCGACGTGTACGGCGCAATCTCTCATTACCTGGACAACACCTCCGAGGTAGAAGCGTATCTGCTGCGCCAGCAGGAACTCTCGAACAAGATGCGCGAACAAGCGGGTCCGCCGCACGTCGACCTCAAGGCGCGAGCCAGGGAACGCAGCATCAAACTGAGCCGTTGATGTCGAAGATTCGCCTGCACGCCGACGATAACACTTCCGTTCGGCGCAGGGCGCGATGCTGCACGGCGTGTCCGATCCGCAGGTGCTCAGCCAGAGGTACTCAGCATGTGTGCCAGCGACGGCCGCATCCTGGTCACCCATGACATCAATACGATGCCGGGCCATCTTCTCGATTTCGCCGCCCAACACGTAAGCCCCGGAGCGTTCATCGTTCTGCAGGAAACTCCAATCGCGATTGCAGTTCAAGCGATTGTTGCCGGATTTCGCGACGCTGGTTCATGCTACTCGCCGCCCTTCCCCTTGAACCCGTAAAAGCCGTTCACCCGCAGAACCTTTTCCTTGATCTTCTTCTGCAGCTCTCCGCGCGCCGCGGTTCCTAGCGTCTCTTCCCCGCTCGTAAAGCTTGCCCGCATGTCGAACGCGCAGTCATGATAGTTCACCGCATCGGAAATCGATAGACGCCCGCCATCCCCCGTCAAGATCCCATAAACAGGACCATAGCTCGACGCGATCAGGTAGTCCGCCCGCCGCGTCCGCGCCAGCTCTTCTTTGGTCTCCACAAACAAAGGTCGCCCAAACAGCTCGTTTGACGTGTCCGGCTTGTGCCCCGTCAGATAGTACAGCGAAGGCGTGATGTCGGTGGAAAACGCCGTTGTCTCCGGATCGTAGTGATACTTCGCCTTCATCGCCTCCGGCAAATGCACGATCATCGGAATCTTCACGATCTCCGGATAGATCGTGTAGGCATGACCCCAGCGGCCCTGTTCGCCCAGCGAATCGCCATGGTCCGCTGTAAAGATCACGATGCTGTTGTCGTAAATTCCGCGCTTCTTCAACTGCGCGACAAAATTGCCGAAACACCCGTCAATCCGTTCCATTCGCGAGGCGTACGGCGCAAAGAACCGCCCGTAGTTCCGATTCGAAATCGACTTGTTCCCCGCCCGCCCGATCACCGAAATGTGAATGTTCTGCGGCTGTGTGTACGCAAAAATCGGCGAACTCCCGTCGCTTTCGTTCTGGATGCGATTGTCCAGCTCGCCGAGCGTGGTGCACAAGTCGTAGTCCATCGTGCCACGACCTTCGTCCAGTTCCCGCATCCCGGCCCATTTCTGCGGTAGGATCACGCGCAGGATCGTGTCGACACTCACGTACGACTGGTACTTCTCCTTCTCCATCAGCTTGGCCAGCGAATTCATCGTCCCGAACGGCGTGATGTATTGCTTGTGCAGCATCATCCCACCCAGCCAGATCGAAGGCTCCGAAAGACCCGTCCCGCCATAGTGCGTGAACGCGTTTTTCATGACGATGCTTTCGCGCGCGAACGCACCCAGATTCGGTGTGAAGTCGACCGACGAGTTGTAGGCGGAAATGTAGTCCTGCCGCAGACTGTCGATCACGATCACGAAAATGTTGGGCCTCTCCGTGGCCGGCTTATCCAACGGCGCCAGCGCGATGTTCACCGGCGGCACCACGGTCGAATGCGCGATGTTGGTATTCTCCAGCAGGAACTGGTAGAATGCGCCGCCGCTCGAATCCACGTTCAGCGCATCGAGAATCAGTTTGAACGATGCGTCGTAACCCGCCCACTTGCTCAAGAACTGCGCCACCGTGCCATTCGCGCCCATCTGTTTCCACACCGAACCGCGGCTCATTTCCTGCACGCGGTATAGCGGAAGCATCAGCATCGCGCAGGTCAGCAGTTGACCCGTCCTCGACGGCGCCCGCATTGGGCGATTCCGCATGACGACATAAAACAGCCGGAAGACCGCCACCCACAGCAACAGCGTCGCCAACTTCTGTACCAGAAAGTTCCAATCAAACTGCGACACCACAAGGCCGATCGTGCTGGCGATTGCGATCAGCAATCCAGCGGTGGCCCAGCGAGGCAACACCGCCGGCGCCCCCGTACACCAGAACGCCAGAGCCAACCCGCTTGTTACTTCCTCTTTTTTGCGCGGCGCCGCGATCCGCAGGCAGATACCGGAAAAACAAGCCGCGATCGCGATCCCGAAGGCAATCCCGTACGCATCGCCGGCCGGGCCGCCCACGGAAATCCCAGGCAGCACCACCATGCGGAACGCGCCCCAAGTGGCGACGACGCCCAACACATGCGCCAGCAGGAATTGCCACCGCACGGGCGTATCGAACCAACTCGCGACCACCCGCAGGAAATTCAGCAGCACGAATACGACGCCGAACACCAGGATGTGCGACGCTACCGACACCACCAGCCCGAAGACGCTCGCGCCCGCTTCCCAGTCCCCCGCATCACGCCGGAACAGCGCCACCGCGCCGAACGTCAACGACACCGCTAACGCCGTCGCCACCGCCGCCGCGAACACGGGCTGTTCATCGTCCGGTTCGACTCCCGCCGCGCCCTTCACGAACGGCTTCCAGCGAACCTCGCCAAAGTATCGCTGCCAATCGAGCGCCGCCAGCCACAGTACCGGAATCAGCATCGCGAACCCCCAGTACAGGCTCGCCGTGTTGTTTTGGAGATTCTGCAGCACCGGCCAGCGGAACAGCAGCAGTCCCGCCACGATGTGCGCGCCGCAGAACCACGCGCTCGCCCGCGACCTGGCAAATCCGGCCGCGCTTGCGCCAAATAGCAACACCACCCAGTACAACGCCGGATGCAGCCGCGCGAAGAGGTTCAAGGCCGGGATCAATTCGCTCTTCAGCAACTGCGTGTACGTGAACGGCACGTACGCCATCAGGCAGTACAACGAACTGAACAGAAAGAACGCGGCGAACATCAGTCGAGCCGCTACGCCCATGCGGGTCATCGACCGCCTCCCACGCTGGCCAGCAACCGCGTCACATCGGCATAGTCCGGCGACCGTTCGTGCGCATCCTGCAGATGCTTGCGCGCCGTCGCGAAGTCGCCCAGGTCCTTGTACACCATGCCGGCCACCAGCAGAGCGTCGACATTGTGAGGACGCTTTTGCAGCACTTCCTCAATCCGCGCCTGCGCTGCCCGGGTCTGCCCGGTCTTTGCCTGCATCCGCGCGAGGCCCACTTGCAGATCCGTATAATCGGGCACGCGCTTCACGCCCTTTTCGTATAGCTCCAGCGCCTTTTGCGTATCGCCAGTCAGTTCCTTGGCATGAGCGTAGAACAGGATGCTGTCCGAGTTGTCCGGTTCGATCGTCCAGCATTGTTCGTAACTCTCAAACGCGCCTTTGCGATCCCCCAGCTTTTCCTGCAGCATGCCCACCTGCGGACAAGCCTCGATCGGCGTCGGCGAATGCTGCATGAACAGCTTCCACATGCGAACCGCCTCCGCGGGATTGCCCGTGTCTTCTTCGAGCTTCGCGATCTGCCGCAAATAAATCGCATTGTCCGGGTTGGCCAGATGCAGCCGCCGCAGCGGGACCAGCGCTTCTTTGAGCCGCCCGTTTTCGGTGTGTACGCGAGCCTCGTGTATCAGTTCCTGAATCGTTTCCACGGAAAGATACTTCTTCGCCTCCGCCTCGGTCAGTTCCACCCACGGATTCACGACGAACATCTTCCAGAAGATCCACAGGATCATCACGGGATACGCGAAACGAAAAAACGGTACGTCCATGGCGCCTCAGTATTTGAAGTACATCGACAGCGACAGCATGTTGCGCCGCTGCGTCCCGAACGTCTGAAAATCTTCGGATCCGACGCCGTAATAAAAGTTCAGGAATAGCCGATCGAAGGTCTGCCAGTTGGTCTCACAACCGGTCGACGTCGTGCGCAGCGTATTCGTATCGAACACATTGGCGACACCCGGCGCCACCGGTCCCGACCCGAACGAGTACCGGCATCCGATGTATCGCTGACCGTCGCCAAAGTAGCGCCGTCCCTGAATCTGCAGCGTCCGCGAGACCCCGGTCCTGTCCGGCGTCAGATAGGTTCGCAGCGAACCGTACCAGCTCCGGTAATACCGCCCGAACGACCCCGTGAAGTACGTCAGGCCGGTGGACGGAAACGACAGATGATTGATACCCGCCGAAGCTTCAAAACCTTTTCCCAAACTCTGAAACAGCTCGAATGCGCCGCGGTACCTCGGGTACAAGCCCGTCGAACCGGGCGAGAATCCGCCGTTCACATACGCGTACGTCCCATCGCGGAACACGGGATACCAATCGGCTTCGAACAGGTTCGCGGTCTCGCCGAAACGGTACGCGCGGGAGGCTCGAAACAGGAACGATCCCGCATACGTTCCCCGCCGCATGCTGACGCTCTGCTCGTTCCACGTGCTCTGTCCGCGGTACCGGATCATGTTGTACGTGATGCCCGTCCGCCAGCCCGGGTCTTCCTGCCGGATGAGCCGCCGCAGGTCGCGAGCTTCATCATTTTTCGGATTAATCTTCAACACCAGGTCCAAAGTCCTGGCCGCTTCCTCGCGACGGCCCATCTTGCGTAGCACCTTGGCCCGCGCCACTAGTAGGGGCTGGCTCTCCGGATCCCTCGCCAATGCCTGGAACGACACGTGGTCGGCGCGATCCAGATTGCCAGTCCAGGTCTCTACATTGATCAGGGCCAGCGAAACGTCGGCGTAATCGGGATGCGTCCGCAGCACCCGCTCCAGTTCCACCCGGGACTGCGCCAGCCGCCCATTCCAGGAAAGGATCAGCGCATACACCAGCCTCGCGTCCGGGTCGTCGGGATGCGCTTCCAGATGCCGTTCCAACAAGGCGTATGCCTCGTTGTCCTTCCCCGCCTTGGCCAGCGCTCGAGCGTCAGACAGCACATCCTGGGCGTACAGCACGCACGTCAGACAGAATCCGGCAAGTATGACCATGCGGCGAAACATACTTAGATTTTCGGAAGCCTTAAGGAAAAGCTTTAGTACTTTACCTAGTACACCCACGTAGAAGCGACTACAGTTTTTTCCCTAGGTTGACGAACTATCCTTTGAATTTCTTGTTACAGGAGTCTCAACCCCATGCTGAGCCCAACTGACTGGGTCGCTAGGCTGGTCGATCATCACGGATCCCCCGTCGCTACTCCCCATGCGAAGGAGTACAACTTTATGGGATTCCGCATTCGGCGCCGGCAGATCCCGGCACAACCAAACGACCCCGCGTCTTTCGACGCTTTCGATCCCGATGTTACAGAACTCACCCCGGAATTCGTGGAGAGCGATCCGCAAGGCGCCAGCCTCGCCAACCTGTCGCGTTCCTTAAGATTGGAATCCGGCGGACGCGCCACTGGCTCGGACTCCACCTCCTCGCCAGAGCCTTCGCCTCTGCCGGCTTTTTATGACATTCCTTCTTTAAATGAAGAACTGCTCAACGCGGATGACGCCGGCAATAGCAGCGCCGGCGCGGCGCCTGACGCGCTGATTTCGCCGGAATCGGTGCACACCAGCACCACCATCGCGTTTTCTTATTCGGAAGCCCAACAGCGGCGGCAAACCCACCAATTACACGCTTTTGCGGCAGCGGCCGCGTCGTTCGGGGGAGCGACCGGCAGTAACAGCAGCAACAGTCCAATTTCGACCATGCCGCTGGCGTCCATCGCGCAAATGCCCGGACCCGCCCAGCGGATTTCGCACCCGATTCTGGCCGGCAAAACGGTCGGCATCGTCGGCTTCACCGAGGAACAGCGCGCCGAACTGGGCCGCCGCCTCGCCGCGCAGTACTGTTCGTTCCTCACCCTCAGCCATGAGGAAGCGGAGTTCCGCAAAGGCGCCGCCGCGTCCTGCGACCTGCTCATCATCGAGGCTCGCGACGAATGGGCCGCCGAAGATGCGCTGTATCCGGCCAACCTGTTCCGCGTACGCAAGCCGGCGCTTGTGATCGGCAACCGCGACATCCTGAGCCGGGTTTCCAGTTGGACCCACGGCGGCGTTCGCGAACCCGTCACCGCGCCTTGGGAAACCGAAGACGCCATCTGGCGCGCCGCCATGATGCTGTCGCGCGCCCCCGTCACCAAGATTCGCAAAGGGCATCG
>JAFDVT010000402.1 GCA_018268875.1 Acidobacteriota bacterium | reverse complement strand
GCCGGGTACGTACACGCTGAAACTTTTGGAATCTCAATCCAATCGTCATATTGTTACGGTCTGGGATCAGGACGGTATGCACCTAGTTACCACCGTGCTTGCCATTCCCAATTACCGTTTGCAGCCCACCGGCGATTCGCGCTTCAGCTTCTGGGAGACGCCGGCCGACCAGCCCAAGGCTCTTCGCGCGTGGTTCTATCCGGGCGACAACTTTGGCCAGGAGTTCGCGTATCCGAAAGATATGGCCAGCCGACTGTCCGCGTCCACCAACACGCAAGTTCCTGAGTTGAGCGACGCCGACTCGAAGTACGGCCAGCAGATGATGCAGGAAAATGGCAGGACCGAAACGGCAGCCGCGGTGGAACCGGCACCCGCGCCCACTCCGGCCCCGGCAGTAACGCCTGAGCCCACGCCCACTCCCGCTCCGGCCGCCGTCGAGGCGAGCCCGGAACCGGCGCCCGCGCCTTCGCCTGAGCCCGAACCTGCGCTAGTGGCTCAGGAACCGGCACCCACTCCGGCAGCCGCAGCCGCGCCCGCGCCAATGCCGGCCACTGCAAGCAACTGGACGGAAATCATGCTGATCGGTCTGCTCGCGACGTTCGTTGCGATCGGAACGTTCTGGAAGACGTCGCGAGCCTAACCGGATCATTCTTTCCGGCATTGCTCGGATGAACAAAGGCTCCGCACTGGCTTAGCCGCCTCGCGGAGCCTTCGCCATTGCCGTTGGGAGGGACGAAATGACGACATCGATTTTGACTGTCTTGCTAGCGATCTCCGCCGCGCAGCCGCAGGAAGACTACGTTGTGAAGTCCAACGCGAACCTCGTGCTGCTGGACGTATCGGTGACGGGTGTGGGCGGAGTTCCTGTGGCGGGATTGAGCCGCGATCGTTTTTCGGTAAGCGAAGATGGCAAAAAGCAAATCATCAAACAATTCTCCGCGGCCGACACGCCGGTGAGCATGGGTTTCGTCCTCGACATGAGCGGCAGCATGCAGCACAAGGTAGGTGGCGTGCAGCGCGCTGTGAACGCCTTCCTCGCCGCCAGCAATCCGGACGACGAGTACTTTCTGATTGGATTCAACGACCGTCCGAAGTTCGGGCTCGATCCGGCGGCGAGACCTTTTACGCGGGATCGCAACGCGATTCGTTCCGCCATGTATGGCATGAAAGCTGCAGGTAAAACATCACTCTACGACGGACTCGGATCGGCCTTGGAACACATCGGCAAAAGCAAATTCGAACGGCGCTTTCTCATCCTGGTGAGCGACGGGCGCGACACGGCGAGCGAGATGACGCTGCAGGACATCGTATTCGAAGTTCGCACGCATCCGGTCACCGTGTTCACGATCGGGCTGTTTACCGACGAAGATCCGGATCGCAATTCGGGAGTGTTGAAACGGTTGGCAAAGGTGACCGGCGGGCGGTACTTCAATCCGATCACCGCGGAGGACATCGAAGCGGCGTGTCTCGCCATCGCCAAGGATATCCGCGCCCGTTACACGCTGGCGTATACGCCGCCGGAAAGCGGAAAGCCCGGTGTACGCAAGATTCATGTGGATCTGACGCGGGTTCCAAGCGAGCCTCGTCTTGCGGTTCGCGCCAGAACGGAATACCAGGTGGAGACGACAAACTAATGCCTCGCATTCGTGTGCAGTACAAATTGGACAAAGAAGACGTTCCCGGATTGGTTGTGCTCGCCGTGCGATGGGTGGCGCTTTCCGTCGCCATGGGGTGCTTTGCGTGGGGCGCCTACACGATCTACGATCAGCACACGCATCAGGAAGAAGCGGAGACGTTGTTCCAGGAGGCCGAATCGCCGGTTCGCGTGGCGCCCGATGCGCCCGTGTTGGCGAAGATCAAGCGTCGCGTCGCGAAGCTCGACATTCCGCGGCTCGGTGTCGCAGGTTATGTCGAAGATGGGTTGGACAACAAGACACTGCGGCGCGCCATTGGCCATGCGGAGTGGAGCGCGCATGCGGGGCAGGATGGCAACGTCGTGCTGGCGGCGCATCGCGATACCTTCTTTTCTGGATTGCGCGGCGTCAAGCTTGGTGACATCGTGTATCTACAAGAGGCCGCCGCCAAGAAGCATCGCTATCAGGTGACGAAAGTGTTCGTGGTGAACCCCGAAGATACCTGGGTGATGCAGCCGGTGGCGAACCGCAAGATGCTGACGATGATCACCTGCTATCCGTTTTCCTTTGTCGGGCACGCGCCGCAGCGGCTCATCGTGCAGGCGCAGTTGAACGACGACATTGCCGATACCCCGCACCGGGCGAAGGCGAAAAAACGCGGCCATCGCCGGAACAGGACTCAAATATGAAATGCCATCACACCCTTTGTAGTTGCGCTCCGCTGCCAGGCACCAACTACTGCTGTGAGGAATGCCAACTGGCGCAGGAACGAATCGAACGTGGCGAAGAGAGCGTGCAGGAATGCCAGTGTCTGCATGCCGATTGCGCCAATATCTCCATCCCGGTGGACACGGAACTACCTTCGCCGCTGCCAGCGTGACGGCGTTTATTTCGCGTCGCGCCAGTTGTCGCCGGCGCCTGTGTCCACGAGCAACGGTACGTTCAACGGGTAGACGCTCTCCATCTGCTCCTTGACGAGCTCTTTGATTTCGTCCACCTCATGTACCGGCGATTCGAAGACCAGTTCGTCGTGCACCTGCAAAAGCATGCGTGTTTCGTAGGCGCGCAGCTTGTCCGCCAGGCGAATCATGGCGATCTTGATCAGGTCCGACGCGGTGCCTTGTAAGGGCGTGTTCACCGCCGTGCGTTCGGCGAACCCCCGCGCCGATGGGTTGCGGGAGTGCATGTCGGGGATGGGCCGCAAGCGGCCG
>JAFDVT010000401.1 GCA_018268875.1 Acidobacteriota bacterium | reverse complement strand
GAATGCGGCGAGGATCTGATTGAAGGACGCCGCCCATAGCAGTGGCCGCGTCATATGCGCCGAAGCCCCGTACACCACGGCAGCTGCGAATCCTTGCAGCCAGCTTCCGCCCAACATCGCCGTGACGCGAACCAGCAGCCACAGCACCGCCGCCTGGCAGCCAAACGCGGCAATTCGGAACGGCAGTGGATCGAGGCCGAATAACGAACTGAGTCCAAAAAAGTACAGCCGTTCGCTGAAGAGCCGCACCGTACCCTGCGCACGAGGCTCGAACAGCACGGCCCAGCCGCCGCCGGCGTCGATCTCCTGCTTGAGACCGAGCCAGGCAAAGTCGTCCATCAGGAACCAGACGTCAAAGGCTTCCCAAAAGATGGCAATGCAAACGGCCAGAGCGGCCAGCCACGCGAACCAGTGCGCGCGGGTCACTTCACCTCGAGCCCGATCAGTTGCACAATCACGGCAAGGTCGCGCTGGTCGGAATCGCTCGCCGGGATGAACTTGTCGACGTGAAACGACACCGTCGCCGACTCGTTTTGTAAGGCGGACGCGGGAATTTCACGCGTGTACGTCGCCGGACCCGCCGCCGTGTACTTTTCCGGCTTCAGTTCCATCGAATCGAATTTTGCGCTCACGTTCAGCGCCCCGAACTTCTGAATCGACACTTCGGCGACCGAGAACTTCAGGATCAGGTTCGCGCCCTTTGTCGCGGCGTCCTTCGGGACTTTCAGAGTGACGGCAAAGTCGCCGCCCGCCCATCGCCACGCGTCGTGCTCCACCTCGTGGAACCCGCGCAGCAGTTGCACCGCCGCCCTGGGGTCGGCTGTGTGAATCATCGTCACCAGCCCCGCCGGCTCTTCCGATACCACAGGACCCGAAGCAGCCGCGGCCGCTTGTTTGTTGCGCGTCCTGCAGCCGGGCAACGACACCATGGCCGCCGCCAGTAGCAGTACCGCGATTGTTAATCTCCGCATTTTTCGATCTGCACCAAACAGGAATAGAAAGTCGCGCCACCGCCCATATCGGTCAACCGGTCGGACGTCAGCGTATTGATTCCGCCGCCACCGCGAGCCGGCGCGAGCTTGGGCCAGCGTACCGACGGGGCGTAGAGAACACCCGGTCCCACAACGCCGTCCACCTCGGCGCGCAGCGTCACCGAACCCCGGTCGTTGAACAGCCGGACCACGTCGCCCGTGCGAATCTGCCGCGCCTCCGCATCGGCTGTGTGGATGGCGACATAGTCGGTCTCGGCGGCCGTTTCGGGACGATTGCCGAACGTCGAATTCATGCTGTTGTGGCTTTTCGACGACACGAGTTCCATCGGATAGCGCGAGCGCAAGCTAGCGTCACCCGCTCGCGATTCCACTGGCGGCACGAACTGCAGTTCCTGCGCGCCGAACTCGAACTTGCCGGACTTCGTGGCAAATCCGCCTTCGGCAAAGGGCAGGAACGGCCGCCCGGCGGGCGCGACGTTCAACCGTACCGAATGTTCGCGATCCAGGCGTTCCACCGTGATGCCGTCCATGTAGCGGTGGCCCGAGCGCAGCAGCCCCGCGATCATGCTGTCTTCCGATTCGTCGAAGCACGCCTCGTCAAACCCCATGCGCTTCGCCAGCAGCCGGAACACCTCGACATTGGACTTGCACTCGCCGGGCGCCGCCAGCGCGGGACGCGCCATCTGCAAATAATAATGCCCGTAGCCGTAGTACAAATCGGTGTGTTCCAGGAACGTAGTCGCCGGCAGCACGATGTCGGCAAAGTCCGCCGTATCCGTCTGGAACTGTTCGAGGACCACCGTAAACAGGTCCGGCCGCAGGAACCCTTTGCGAACCAGGTTCTGATTTGGCGCCACCGCGGCGGGATTGGTGTTGTATACCACGATCGCCTTTACCGGAGGCTCGTCAAGCTGGGTCAACGCCTTGCCCAACTCGTTCATGTTCACGAGGCGCGCCTCGCGGCCCAGGGCCTTCTGCTGCAGTTCCGGCAACTCGAGCGACGCCCGGTTGAACTGGTATCCGCCGGAGGTCGACAACTGCATGCCGCCGCCGATATCCCGCCAAGCGCCCGTGATCGCCGGCAGAGCCGAGATCGCGCGAATCGCCGCGCCGCCGCGTTCCGAACGCTGAATGCCGTAATTCGCCCGAATCATGGCCGGGCGTGTGCCCGCGTATTCGCGAGCGAGCATCACGATGTCCTCGCGGCCGATGCCGGTGATGCCTTCCACGTGTTCCGGCGTGTACGTCGCCGCTAGCGCTTTCAAGTCGGCGAAACCATTCGTGTACCGGTCGATGTAGTCCTGATCCTGCAGATTTTCGCGCAGAATCACGTGGATCAGGCCCAACGCGAGCGCCAGGTCCGTACCCGGGTTGATGCGGAAGAAGCGATCGGCGAGTTCGCCGGTTTTCTTCTTCACCGGCTCGATCACGTAGAATTTCGCACCCTTGCGACGGGCTTCCGTGATGAACGGCCACAGGTGAACGTTGGTCGCCAGGATGTTCGCGCCCCAGGCGAGGATCAGCTTCGATTCGGCGAACTGTTCGGGT
>JAFDVT010000400.1 GCA_018268875.1 Acidobacteriota bacterium | reverse complement strand
GCGAACGGTCTGCACGGAGATCCCGCGCAGGTAGCCGGAATTGGCGATCGCAAGGCCGATGCCTCGCGCGACCGAACAGTCGGCGGGGTCGTTCATCTTCTCCCAAATCTCCTTGCCTAGGCTTTTGAGAAAACGCATCGCGGCGGGGTTGTGCGGCGACAGTTCCGCCACCATCATCGAACCGAGAATCCGAATCTTTAAGACGCAGCGTCCGCCGAGCGCCCACGCGCCGTTCTTGCCCGAGTAGTGCATGGATTCGTTCATGAGCGCCTGCTGCTGCTGGACGCAATACAGGGCTCCGGCACCGCGGATGTGCCCGTTGCGCGAGGGTCCGCTGAAACGGTTGCCCAACTCCACGGCCTCGTCGGGACCAACCAGAAGCTTATTCGCCGTTACCTTCGACACGTGCTTGGCCGGAGGCACCGGTTCGGGCAGCAAGGTATACGGGCTGTTCGGATTGATGGAACGGTAAACAAAGGAGTTGGTGCCGATCACGGTGGTGGGAATCTCCCGCGCCGCGATCTTCTTGCTGGCCGCGTCGTACACGGTCGCCAACAAGGTTGGGTTGAGAAGCTTGGGCATGAATTGTCCTAACAGTTCACGCGAAAAACGCGTACGATATGGCTTATGCGACGGAGAGACTTTCTGACAACCGCGACAGCCGCGGCGGGACTGATGCATGGTCAGCAGACGGCCAACGCCAGGGTGGAAGTTCTGGTGAACGAGCCGATCGGAAGGATCGCTCCGGAAATCTACGGGCATTTTGTCGAGCATCTGGGCGGCGTGGTGTACGACGGCGTCTGGGTGGGCGTCGAATCCAAGATCCCGAATGTCGGTGGGTTGCGCAAGCAGTTGATCGACGCCTTCGCGAAGATCAAGCCGGGTGTCGTGCGGTGGCCGGGCGGATGCTTTGCCGACAGCTACAACTGGCGCGACGGCATCGGACCTCGCAACACCAGACCGAAGCGCGCTAACTTCTGGGCGGGATCCAACGAATGGCCGGAAGGCGCTCCGAAGGATGGTCCCACACGGTACGACCCGAACTGGTTCGGCACGGTGGAGTTTTTAAGGTTCGCGAAGGCGGTGGGCGCCAAGCCGTACCTCGCGGCGAACGTTCGGAGTCTGACGGCGCGTGATTTTTACGAATGGGTGGATTACTGCAACGCCCCCGCGGGTACGACGACGCTCGCCGAGCAGAGGGAAGCGCACGGAGCGAAGGAACCGTTCAACGTCGAGTACTGGGGCGTGGGGAATGAAAGCTGGGGCTGCGGCGGGAGTTTCAACCCGGAGGAGTACCTGGTGGAGTACCGGCGGTTCTCGGAATGGGTGCCAAAGTTCGGACTGCCGCTGAAGTACATCGGGTCGGGTCCCAATAGCGGAGATTTGAGCTGGACGCGGCGGTTCTTCGACAAGCTGTCGCAAAAGGGCGGGTTCGGCGGGATGTGGGGCTGGGGTCTGCATCATTATTCGTGGAATGTATCCGGCGGCAGGACCACGGATTGGGTGGCCGGCAAAGGCGCGGCGATCGGCTATCCCGAAAACGAATGGTACGAACTGCTGTCGGACGCCGACAAGATGGAGCATCTGATCACAGCGAACTGGGCGATTATGGGCGAGTTCGACAAGCAGCATCGCGTGAAACTGGCGGTGGACGAGTGGGGCGCGTGGTTCCGGCCGGGGTCATCGGTGGCGTCGACACACTTGTTGGGACAGCAGTCGACGATGCGGGACGCGGTGTTGGCGGGCATGACGCTGGATACGTTCCACCGGCATGCGGACAAGGTGGCGATGGCGAACATCGCGCAGTTGGTGAACTGTCTGCAAGCCCTGTTCTTCGCACATGAGGACAAGTTCGCGACGACGCCTACCTACCACGTGTTCGACATGTACGCGGCGCATCAGGGCAAGCAGAGTCTGCGGACGATGGTGGCGTGCGATGACCTGCGGTTCGACCGGCATGGCAAGCAGGCGTCGTTGCGAGGCCTGTCGGCATCGGCATCGATGGAAGAGAAGACGCTGATCCTGACGATCACGAATCCGGATCCCAAGGCGGCTCGGGAAGTGGACGTGCAGTTCCGAGGTGCGGCGGGCATCGGTTCGCAGCAGGTGTCGGTGTTGGAGGCGGGCGGAGACATACAGGCGCACAACACGTTCGCGGCACCGAACCGGGTGGTAGTCAAGAGCGGGGCAACGGCGGCCATCAACGGATCAACATTGCGTTACCGCGCGCCCGCGGCGTCGGTGAGCAAGTTCGAGGTCACGCTGGCGTAAGTGTAGAACTGAGTATGATACTTTGAGATGCGGATACTGAAGAGCCGCTGGTTCGACAAGTTCGCACAACGGGAGCGTATCAGCGACCAGACGCTTTGTAATACCGTGGCGCTGATCGTGACCGGAGCAATCAACGCCGACTACGGCGGGGGCCTGATTAAGCAGCGAATCGCTCGTGCGGGCCAAGGCAAGTCGGGTGGATATCGAGCGATTATCGTGTTTCGCGCTGGCCGGCGCCTGGTTTTCGTCTGGGGATTCGCCAAGAGCGATCAAGCCAATCTGGACTCGACGGAATTACGAGAATTCAAGGAAGTGGCCAAGACGTTTTTGGCGTATTCCGAATCGGAAATTGAGAAACTCATCGCGAAAGGGTTGTATTCGGAGGTGCGATGCCATGAGCAAAACTAAGACATACCGGTCGGAAGCGAGCGAGGCGATTCATACGATCGCACAGGACTTGCATGACGCTGGCCTGCTAGACAAGAAGACCATGCGCCGGTTCGATAAGTCGTGCCTGGTTCCCGTACCTGAATTTACCCCGGACGAGATCCGCGAAATTCGCGAACGCGAAGAGGTAAGTCAGAGTGTGTTTGGACGTCATCTGAACGTCTCCAAAGAGTCCGTCAGCCAATGGGAGCGCGGTCAGAAGAAGCCGGCCGGGACCGCGATGAAACTGCTTTCGCTTGTCCAAAGGAACGGCCTGAATGCACTCCGTTAGCAGGCGGTCGCTTCTCTTTGGCGCGCCGTTCGTT
>JAFDVT010000003.1 GCA_018268875.1 Acidobacteriota bacterium | reverse complement strand
GAGTTGAATTGATCGTGGCTGCGAACGGTGGTCAGCAGGAATTCGTTCGGCGCCAGATCGTGTACCGGGATCGGGCAAACGGTGAATTTTGCCTTTCCCGAATCCGTCTTAAACACGCGCTCCCGGGCGGCGTTCGGAAGGTAAAAGAACTTCTCCTTCGCAAGCCGCGCGTTGAAGTTTTCAAAGCCCGGTATCACATGTGAAATTGCATCGCGGATCGTATCGTAGTTCGCCGCAAAGCCGCGCCAGTCGGTGCTGGAACGCGCGCCCAGCGTGGCGTGGGCAACGCTTGCGATGATCGCAACGTCGCTCATCAGCTCCGGCGAGGCGGGACGGAAATTGCCCGTCGACGGATTGATGATGCCCATGGAATCCTCAACCGTAACGAACTGCTTGCCGGACGACTGCATGTCCACTTCACTGCGGCCGAGGCAAGGCAGGATGAGCGCCTGTTCGCCGGTCACCAGGTGGGAACGATTCAGCTTCGTCGACACGTGCACCGTCAGCTTGCAGCGCCGCATGGCGTGCGCCCCGTACACGGTATCGGGAATGTTTGAAACAAAGTTGCCGCTGATCGCGAAGAAGACCTTGATGTTGCCGTCGAACATCGCATGCATGGTTTCGACCGTGTCATAGCCCCATGCGCGAGGCGGTTCAAACGCGAATTCTTTCCCCAGCGCGTCCAGGAACTGTTTTTGCGGACGCTCCCAAATGCCCATCGTACGGTCGCCCTGCACATTCGAATGTCCGCGAACGCAAACGGTGCCCGCGCCGGGACGCCCCATGTGGCCACCGGCGAGCAGCAGGTTCACGATCATCGCCACGTTGTCGACGCCGTTACGCTGCTGCGTGACGCCCGTGCACCACGCGCAGATGGTTTTCTTCGAGGCGCAATACATGTCGGCCGCGGCCTGCAACTGACCGCGAGTAAGGCCGCTTTGTTCTTCGATCTCCGCCCAGTCCGCCGCTTCGGCATCGGCGCGCATGCGTTCGAAGCCCTCGGTATAGGCGCCGATGAACTCGTAGTCGATCGCCCCGCGTTCCCGTTCGAAGACATGCTTCAAAATGCCTTTGATGGCCGCCACATCCCCGTTCACCCGAACCGGAAGATAGAGATCGGTAAGCGCCTGTCCCTTGCCCAGCAGCGCGAACGGCAGCTCAATGGGGTTCGAATAATCCTGCGGATTCGGGTTCGTCACCCGCATCAGGCTGACTTCCGGCAGCGGGTTTACCGCGATGATTTTTGCCCCTTGATCCTTGGCCCGCTGCAGCGACGTCAGCATTCGCGGATGGTTCGTACCCGGGTTGTTCCCGAAGATAAAGATGAGCTCCGCGCTCTCCATGTCTTCGAGCGTCGCCGTGCCTTTGCCGATGCCGAGCGTCTCTACCAGCGCAACGCCTGACGACTCGTGGCACATGTTCGAACAGTCGGGCAGATTGTTGGTGCCGAACTGACGCGCGAACAACTGCAGAAGGAACGCGGGCTCATTGGTGGTCTTGCCGGAGGTGTAAAAACAGGCCTGATTTGGCGATTCCAGGCTGTTCAATTCGCGCGCCACCAAGGCGAACGCTTCGTTCCATTCGATCGGTTCGTAATGGGTGGCGTTGGCGCGCCGCACCATCGGCGACGTCAAACGCCCTTGTTGATTGAGCCAATAATCGGACTTCGCGGCCAGTTCGTCGATGGAATGCTGCGCGAAGAAGTCCCGCGTGACGCGCTTCTTCGTCGCTTCATCGGCGGCCGCTTTTGCGCCGTTTTCGCAGAATTCGAAGATCTTTCGATGCTTGTCCGGACTGGGCCACGCGCAGCTTTGGCAATCGAAACCGGTCACCTGGTTGATCTTGACGAAGGCTTCGGCGGAGCGAACCGGACCCATCTCGCCGAACCCATAAACCATCGTGTTCCAGATCGCGGGAATACCGGCGGCTTCCTCGGAAGCTGGACCCACTTTGACTTTGTCGAGTTCTACGGGATTCTGCGCCTGGCGCGACGTCACGTCCTCCGGATCGTCGTGCGCGTCGTCGAACGCGGCGCGCTCGCGCAGATCATGCTTGATCCTGTAATTCCCGTTTCGCAGCGCATCGTCGTCGTGGACGAGCCTCGTGTCATCGGACGGATTCATCGGTCACCGAAAGTCGCAGCAATTCTAGCATGCAGCAAACGCGTCCTTGGCCGCACGCGCTAGACTGGAACCTCGTGCGCAATCGTTGATGCAAGACATCGTTTGGTGGAAATGGATTCTGGGCGCGTTCTGCGCATTCAATATTGGAGTGGCAAAAACCGGGATGCCGGGAATCGGCATTCTGGCCGTACCCTTGTTTGTGCTCACGGTGGACGACGCGCGCCTCTCCGCCGGGTGGCTGCTGCCGATCCTCATCTCCGCTGATCTTTACGCCATCGTGGCCTACCGGCGCCTTGCCGCCACCGGCCAGTTGTTCTATCTGCTGCCTTCGGTGGTCGTGGGATTGGTTCTCGGCGCGTTCGCGCTGGCGTGGCCGGAAAGCCTGCTACGCCGCATCGTCGGAGCGATTGTCCTTGCCATGGTGACGCTGTATCTGATCCGGCGCCGCAATCCGCATTTTCTGATTCGCCAGGCCTGGTGGTACTCCGCGTTCTTCGGAACTTCGGCCGGATTTTCCACCATGGTGGCCAACGCCGCGGGACCTGTGATGAACGTCTATCTGCTCAGCAAACGCCTGCCTCGCGAGGAATTCGTGGCCACCGGCGCCTGGTTCTTTTTCATCGTGAACCTGAGCAAAGTACCGGTGTATGCGTGGCGAGGACTGATCAGCCAGCGGTCCTTGGAATTCGATGCGATGCTGGTGCCGTTCGCGCTGGCTGGCGCTTGGACGGGACGCCATTACATCCATCGAATTCCACAAGACGTGTTCGACCGCGCCGTGATCGTGCTTGCCGGCGCGGCCGCTATCGCACTGCTGGTACGTTAACCGCCGATGCGCGAATGTTCGTTCAGCTTGGCGAGGTTCGCCTTCAGCCCGTGCACGCCGTCAAAATACAGATTGCCGTAGTTGATGAAGCGGTAACCACGGGTCCACGCAAGCGCCGCGGCCTCATAGCTGCCAACGGCGATGCCCGCGGTCTTGCCGAACTTCGTCACACGCGCCGGAAAGTCGGCCAAAAACTTCTGCACATCGGGATGCTGAATCTGTCCGATGTGGCCTAGCGACGCGGACAAATCCATGGGTCCGG
>JAFDVT010000039.1 GCA_018268875.1 Acidobacteriota bacterium | reverse complement strand
GCTTGTGAACGGATCGCGCAAGCAGGAGCGGGGCGAATCCTCCGCATCGGTTCGCGAGGCCCAGGCTGTGCTCGAAAACGCGCGGGTCGAACGTGACCGCCGCCGCATTCTGCTCGATCGAGGCGCGATCTCGCGCACTGAACTCGATACGGCGGAACGGGAATTTCGCGTCGCCGAAGCGAGGCTCGCGGGCGTTGAGGAACGCCGGTCGCTGGTTGACGACGTGACTCGTCCGGAAGATCTCGAGCGTGCCCGCGCCGAACTCGCCGCCGCCCGCGCCCGTCTGCTCGAAGCGGAAGCGATGCTGGCCAAAACCATCATCCGTTCGCCGATCGACGCCACGGTACTTCGCAAGAAACGCAAGGCCGGCGAAAGCGTGTCGAACAACGGCGACACACCGATCCTGACGTTGGGCGACACGTCGCGCCTCCGGGTACGTATGGACGTCGACGAAAACGACATCGCCCGCATCGCCGTGGGACGTACGGCCTGGGTGACCGCCCCCGCTTACGGGGCCTCGCGAAAGTTCACCGGCAAGGTCGTCGAAATCGGGCAGGCGCTGGGCCGCAAGAACGTCCGCACCGACGAGCCCACCGAACGCGTCGACGTCAAGATTCTCGAAACGCTCATCGAACTCGACCCTGGCCAGACGCTCCCGGTCGGCCTCCGCGTCGACGCCTACATCGCGCAGGAGCAGAAATAGGCGCCGTCATGTACATACTTCGTCACCTCGCCACACTGCTTTCCGCCGCAGGCGCCGTCTTCGCGCAACCGCTGACCTTGAAGGACGCCGTCGCGCAGATTGAGACGCTGAACCCGGATACGGCGACCGCTCGCCTCAACGTCCTCGAACGCCAGGCCAACGCCGCCGCGGCCAAGGCCGCCTATCAGCCGCAAGCGTCGCTGATCGTGCAGACCGCCTACCAGACCAGCAATCTGCAAGGCATCGGTCTTGTATTTCCGGGGTTCCCGTCGCGCCTTGGTCCGTATCGTACCTTCAACGCTCGCCCGCAGGTGACGCAAACGGTGCTGGACCTCTCGCTGCTGTCGCGCATCCGGGCCGCCCGCGCCAACGCCAAGGTCGCAGAGGCCGAACAGAAGGTGGTTCGTGACGATCTCGCCATCGCGGTGGTGTCGCTCTACCTGCAGGCCTTGCAGGCGGACAGCCGGATCGCCGCGTCGAACGCCCGTCTGCGCGCCGCCGAAACCATCGCCACCCAGGCCCGCGATCGGGAGGCCGTCGGCACTGGAAGCAAGCTCGACCTTTCCCGTGCTGTCGAACAACTGGAGAACGAACGCATCGCGGGCATCAACGCCGTGCGTGATGCCACGGTCCTGCGCACTATGCTCGCCCAGGCGATTGGGCTTGCCCAGCCTCCCGCGACGCTCGAAAAGCCGGTGTTCGCCGCGCCGCCCGCCGACCCGCAAACGCGTCCCGAACTTCTGGTGCTCGAAGAAAAGGCGAACGCCGCAAAGATCGAGACGGAAGCCGCCCGTCGCCAGAAGTACCCCAAGGTTTCCGCTTTCGCCGACTGGGGCGTCCTGGGTGCGAGACCCGACCGCGCCATCGGTACCTCCACGGTCGCAGGTTCCCTTACGGTTGCCCTGTGGACCGGTCGCCGCATCGAAAGCGAGGTGGCCGCCGCCCGCGTTCGCGAAGAACAAATTCGTGTGGACCGAAATCGCCTCCGTTTGCGCATTACTCAACAGACGCGCGAATCGGAAGCCGAACTGGCCGCCGCTCGCGAGGCTTTTGTTGCGTCACAGCGCGCGGCCGAAGCATCCAAACAGACATTAGACCTGGCGGCTCTACGGTACCAGGGCGGCCTGGCGTCGAGCGTTGACGTCCAGATCGCGCAATCCGCGTTCGCCGTTTCGGAGGACCAGCGGATTCGTTCGGAGTATGAAGTATTGCTGGCGGAAGCCAGGGCGGCTAAGGCGGCTGGAAACATCCTGACCGCAATCCGTTAATTGTGAGAGACTTACGTCACCTGTGTCGTCTTGACACAGGTGTGCCCAATCGGCTATCCTGACAATTCGTTTCAGTTGTATTGCGCCATTAACGGACAACCATCCTGCGCGCGGTACCGGAAACGCGGACCCGGCGGCTTGCGCCTCCTGTCGCAGATGCGGCAAAATGGCGCGCCCCAGGCCCGATATCAGCTAAGGAGAACCGGATGCGGCAAGGCTATTTCATTGTTGTATTAGCCCACTCGATCCACGGTAGACTTCGTAGAGTTCATATCCCTCATCAGTTCGTGTACGTCATCCTGGCGCTGGCTTTCTTCGGCGCGATTTCGCTGTTCGGCATGGCCTCCAGCTACATCCGGATGTCCTGGAAAGTCTCCAACTACAACGCGTTACGTGATGAGATCACGACACTCCGCGCCCGCTACCAGAATTTGCAAACCGAAGCCAAGGTGAAGGACCAGAATCTGGCGTCCCTGCAATTGCTTGCCACCGAAGTCAGCTTCGCGCTCGGTGTGAAGCGCCAGATCGAAGGCCCCGCCGACATGGCGTTTGAAGGCCCCCTGCTTCCCACGTTTAAGGAAAGCCTGCAGCAGTACAACTTCCTCAAGTCGGCCAGCTTTTCGCGTACCCATCGCAGCTTCGCCAACCAGTTCATGACGAACAACAAGCCGAACCTGTGGCCGGTCAACGGCCGTATCAACAGTTCGTTCGGCCGCCGTTCCGATCCGTTCTCGGGCGAAGGCGCATACCACCCCGGTATCGATCTGCAAGCCGCCCAGGGAACTCCGGTTCGCGCTACCGCCGACGGTGTCGTTCGCGGCGCCGAATGGATGGGCGCTTACGGCCAGGCCATCATGATCGACCATGGCGGCGGCTTACAGACGTTGTACGCGCATCTTTCGCGCTACGCGGTCATCGCCGGCCAACCGATCCGCCGCGGCGAAGTCATCGGATACTCCGGTGCCACCGGCCGCGCATCCGGCGCGCACTTGCATTATGAAGTTCGCGTGGGCGGCCATCCCGTCAACCCCTACAACTATCTCGCCGAAGCTTCCCGCAACGTCGAGGTTGCGCAAAAGAAAGTTTCTTCGGAACTGCCGTTCTAATCGGCGAATCAATTCTGATATATTGGGGCGGACCATCGTGTCCGCCCCTTTTGCGTCTCTTCTGCCTATGACTAAGTCCAACTTTATCCGTCTGGCGCTGGCCGCCACGGCTGTCCTTACCCTCACCGCCGCCTATCAACGGATCAACACCACGCGGTCCATGACCAACGCGGCCAAGGAACTCCTCCGCGCCCTGACGCCGGAACAGCGTTCCAAAATTCAGTTCAAATTCGACGACAAGGAACGCTTCACCTGGGACTTCCGCCCCGTGCCCCGCAACGGCCTCGCGGTTCGTGAAATGCAGCCGTACCAGAAGCCGCTCGCGCACGCGTTGCTCAACGCCTCGCTCAGCCAGCAGGGCTACAATAAGGCCGCCCTCATCATGTCGCTCGAAGAGGTTCTGCGCGTTCAGGAAAAGGATTCCGGCGAACGCCGCAATCCCGAAAAATACTACTTCAGCATCTTCGGCGACCCCTCCGATACCGGCATGTGGGCGCTCCGCGTCGACGGCCACCACCTGAGCGTCAACTTCACCGTCGTCAACGGCAAGGTCACCGCCGCACCCACGTTCTTCGGCGCCAACCCGCACGAAGTTCGCGAAATCGCCGAACGCAAGGGCCTTCGTCCGCTCTCTCGTGAAGAAGACCTGGGCCGTGAACTCGTCACTTCGCTCGGTCCTGACCAGTTGAAGATCGCGATCGTCGACGAAAAGGCGTACAACGACATCCTGTCGGACAACAAGAACCCGGCGATGGTCAAGAACTCGAAGCCCGGTCTTCCTGTGTCGAAGCTCAACGCGAAGCAGAAAGCGATCCTCGATGAACTGGTGGCGGAGTACGCCAACAACGTCCCGCAGGACCTCGCCGCCGCGCGCATGGAGCAGTACAAGAAGATGGCCGGCCAGATCAATTTCGCTTGGGCCGGCGGTATCAAGAAGGGCGAGTTCCACTACTACCGCATCCAGAGCCCGACGTTCCTGATCGAGTACGACAACACGCAGAACGAAGGCAACCACGTCCATTCGGTGTGGCGTGACTTCAAGAGCGACTTCGGCCTCGACCAGATTCCCGGCGCGAAGTTTTAGCATCTTGCGGCCCCCGGCGTGACGTCTGTTATGCTGGGGGCACGTTTGCTCAAGTCCCGGCGGCAATTCCTAACAACTCTTCTGGCGACCGCGGCCGCGGCTCAGTCCCGCCGCGCCTTTCCCGCCGAACTCCAACGCTTTGCCGACCCGATGACGGAGTTTCCCGTCTTCCGGTTCACCGACCCCGCCGTTTGCGACGCCCGCCTCCCCGCCATCCACAACCGCTT
>JAFDVT010000399.1 GCA_018268875.1 Acidobacteriota bacterium | reverse complement strand
CAGCCGCCGCTCTTCTTCGAGGTGCGTTTCGCTCTCCCGGCTGCGCGAATGCGGAAAGAGCCCTTCTTCCATGCCCGCGAGAAACACCACCGGCCATTCCAGCCCCTTGGCGTTGTGGATCGTCAGCAGCGACACCTGCGATTTTTCGTCCACGCTATCGGCGTCCGCCACCAGCGCCGCATGATCCAGGAACTCGGCGAGCGTCTCGCCGCGCTCCGATCCATCGGCCGCCGCATTCACCAGTTCCACCAGGTTCCCGATGCGATTTTCGGCCTCCGGCGTCTGTTCCGTCTCGATCATCCGGCGGTACCCGGTGCGATCCAGAATCAGGTTCAGTGTTTCGTGAACCTTCCGCTGCTCCAGCCCTTCCTGGAGTTCGGAAATCAGGCGCTCGAACGCCGAAACCGCGGCTTCGGCGCGCCCCGGAAACAGCCGCTTTTCGAGCATTTCCAACAGCGCCGGCCAGATGGCAAGCTTGTTCTCCGTGGCGTACTTTTCAATCTGCTCGAACGTCGTCTTGCCGATCCCTCGCGCCGGCACGTTGATGATCCGCTCCAGGCTCACCGAATCGTTGGGATTCGAAAGAACCTTCAAATAACAGAGCATGTCTTTCACTTCGGCGCGATCGTAAAAGCTCAATCCGCCGACCACGACATACTTGCGGTTGTACCGCCGCAGCGCTTCTTCAATCTGCCGGGACTGAAAATTCGTCCGGTACAGCACCGCGACGTTATGCCGCGGATTCCGGCCCAGTTCCCGCTCCACGTTATCGGCGATGTACAGCGCTTCCTGCTCGCCGTCCATGGCCTCGAACACGGTGATCTTATCGCCCGCCCCGGCGTCGGTCCACAGGTTCTTGCCCAGCCGTTCGCGATTGTTCGCGACCACAGCGCCGGCCGCCTCCAGAATGTTCTTCACCGACCGGTAATTCTGCTCCAGCCGGATGACAGAGGCCTTCGGAAAATCCTTCTGAAAATCGAGGATGTTCTTGATGTCCGCGCCGCGCCAGCCGTAAATCGACTGGTCCTCGTCGCCCACCACCGCGACGTTCTCGCGAACCTCCGTCAACAGCCGCATCATTTCGTACTGTGTGCGATTCGTGTCCTGATACTCATCGATCATCACGAACTCGAACCGCCGGTTGTACGCCTCGCGGATCATCGTGTCGTTGCGCAGCAGCCGTACGCTTTCGAGCAGCAAATCGTCAAAGTCCAGCGCGTTCGCCTGGCGCAGCTTGCCTTCGTACTGCTCAAAGATCACCGCCATCCGCTCCGCCTTCGGATCGGTGGCATTCTTGTAAAAATCCTCGGGCGTTTCCTTGTGATTTTTGGCGTGCGAAATCCGCGACAACGCCGCGCGGTACTGCATGAACTTCTCATCGATGCCCAGGTGCCGGAACACACTTTTGACAATCGACAACTGGTCCGCGTCGTCGTAAATGTTGAAGGAGGTCGTAAAGCCCGGCCGTATGGTCGAAAGCGAGGCGCCATCGCGCCGCAGCAGCCGTACGCAGAAGGAGTGGAACGTCGAAACGAACGGCGCCCGCCGGGCCGACGATTCGCCCAGCAGCTTCATCGTGCGTTCCCGCATCTCGCCCGCCGCTTTGTTGGTAAACGTCACCGCCAGAATCGCGGGACCCGGTACGCCATTGGCGCTCACCAGGTGCGCCATGCGATGCGTGATCACACGTGTCTTGCCGGAACCGGCGCCCGCCAACAGCAGCAGGGGCCCGTCCACATGCAACACCGCTTTGCGTTGTTGGGGGTTAAGACCTTCGAGGAAATCCAAAGCGAAACTACTTCAGTTTCAGTGTAACGGCTACTTCTGCCAGGCGCGAACCGGAACGCCCGCGTCGCGATCTTTCACCCGGTCGTACAGGTGCGCCTCGGTCGTCGTGCCAAGGGACTGGTTGTAAAAACTCGTCTCCCCCAGCGCTTCCCGCAGATCTTCGTTAAAGGCATGCAGCGCCTTCAACTGCGGCGCGCGCGCGGGAACCATGTGGCCGCCCGGCGTACGGAAAAACATCTGGTACCCGGCATTGGTGAGATGCCCGATCTCATCACCGAGCAGCAAACCGCCCTTTTCCGCTTCGACGGCGGCCTCGCCCGACCCGGACCGGACAATGGCCCCCATGCCGTCGCGGCTCACCCGCGTTCCACTCGCCGCGTTCTCGGTTTTGAACCCAAGCTCGCGCAGCGTCTGCAGACGATCTTCAAATGTGATGACTTTCGGTTTCTCGCGGCGGAAGAACATTGCGGTAAACCGTCATTATACCAGCTACTTCAGCAGATACCGGGGAAATTCGACGCCGCCCGTCAGCAGCCTGTGCCGTTCCCCGATCCCCGGCGTCAACGTGTAGGTTTGCCCGCCGACCCGCCCGGTGATCGAAATCGTCCCGTTTTCGCCTTCCGACACACGGTACCCGGCATATGCCCCGTACTCATCCTGCATCGCGCCCAGCGACCTCGCGCCGGCATTCTGCACAATCGTCACAGCGCCCGTGTGATGGATGAGCACCGCCACATCGGCCGGGTCCGATCCTTCGCCCCGCTCCCCCGACACCTGTTGGGCGATCTCCAGCAGTTCCCGCGCGCGTTCGTGAAAACGGCTCATGCAGGTCTCATCGGTTCATCCGGCCCCATTTTTCAGGAGATCCGGAACCGCGGCCATTCTAGGCGAGCGTTACCGCAGAGCTTCGTTGATCTCAAGGTCGCGTTGCAGCACTATTGTCACTAATTCGGACAATTCCACACCGTTCTGTTCGGCCTTGCGAGAAAAGTACTCCCAGACACTGCGCTCGATCCAGACCGGAAGATAGACTTTTGAGTCCGCCGGGATATGGTGTAGTCCCCGTTTGCCCTAGCGAAAGTCTACTGGTTCCGGCATGTAAACTAGGCTTGGCTCAATCCGCCGTCAACCGCCAGTATCTGCCCCGTGACGTAGTTCGACGCCTTCAAAAAATACAGCACACCTTCGGCGATGTCATCCGCGGTACCGACCCGTTCCGCAGGCGTACGCCGGATCCACTCGCGTACCTCAGGCGTATCT
>JAFDVT010000398.1 GCA_018268875.1 Acidobacteriota bacterium | reverse complement strand
GCCGAAGCCGTTTCCAATGCGCCGCATCGCTTCGCGGCGAGTGTGAGGATTTCTGGACTTGTGCATTCTCGTCTTCCTTAGTTGATGAACAGGAACTCGCTCGAGCTGAGCAGAACTTTCGCGTAACGGCCCCAGGCGGTGGGTTCGTACTTCACCTCGGGCGCGGCGGGACCGGGTCCTCGACGGCCGCCTCCCATGCCTCCCATCATGCCGGCGCCTAGCGCGTTCATCGGCATGGCGGCGGCTCCGTTGCCATCGGCTATTGGCGGCATCGGCGTGATGGCTGTGACTTCAACGGGCGCGGGCTTTGCTTCGTCCTTGGGAGTTGGCTTGTTCTTTTCCTCTTCGGCCTTCTTCTTGCGCTCTTCGTACTCGCGAAGGGGTTCGGCTTTGAGGTATCCGATGCCCAGGGCGATTTCGTTTTCGCTGGCGTCGCGACCGTAAATCAGACGGTACGCCTTGCGGATGCGTTCACGATTGTTGGCTTCATTCGCGACGCGCTTGGCCAATTCTTCGGCTTCGATCTGCATGAAGTCCGAGTTCATCAGGAACAGACGCTGGCCGGGGACGGTGGTCTGAAAACGCTTTTCCGCGCTGATGAGCGGCGTCGGAAAATCGAACAGCATGAGGTACTCGTCGGGCTTGTAGCGGCTGATCTTGCCGTAGACGGTGCGGCGCAGCATGTTGGGCGTGAGGTCGACGGAAGGTCCACCGAGGGCGAGGTCGAGGTTGCCGGCCACCTGCATGATGGAGTCGCGAATCTGTTCGGCGTCCATGCGCTTTTTGGCGGCGCGCCAGTACATGCGATTGCCGGAATCCTTGGCGAACGCCATGGCGTCGTTGGCAGTGGACAGTTGATAGGTCGAGCTGAGCACCATTTCGCGCAGCAGCTTTTTGGTGGAGCGGCCGTTGCGATTGAAGTTGGCGGCGAGGTATTCCAAAAGCTCAGGGTTCGAGGGGCGTTCGCCGGTCATGCCGAAGTTCGACGGCGTGTCGACGATGCCCGAGCCGAACAGTTGCTTCCACACGCGGTTGACGTAGACGCGCGCGGTGATGGGCTGCGAAACGATGAGGTCCGCGAGTTCCATACGGCCGCTGCCCTGGCGGAACTCGATGGGCTTGCCGGCGGGCGACAGGACCGACAGGAAGTGGCGATGGATGGGCTCGCCAACAAGGTTCGCGGGGTCGCCACGGAAGTGAAGCTGCAAGTTTTCGGGCTTTTCCGCATCGCGCACGCCGTGTACAAACGGGTACTTGGCTTCCACCTTTTTGCGGAGCGCGTCGACGCCGGACTGCATGTTCTTGAGGCGAACCTGCGCCTCCGCGCCGAGGCGCGATTCAAGGCCCCAGCCGCGGAACAACAGCACGCCGGGCTTGACGTTGGGACGCCCGCCCATGGCCATCATGGCGTTGGGGTCGTCGGTTTCCGGCAGTTCGCGCTGAAAGATTTCGGTCCAGAAGTTGTTGTCCTGTTCGGGCAACGCTTTGAACTCCAGATGCGCGCCGGGGTTGAAATCCTTGAACGAAGTGAAGTTCGACGGCTTGTCGGTGCGCTTTTTGGGCTTGGTTCCTTCGAGGTCCTTGGCCAGGATCACCTTGTTTTCCGCGTCGAGTTCATTGCGTTCGAGCATCACAGCGATGATCTTGTCCTGCAGCTCGCCGGCGAGGCGGCGGGCTTCCTGCATAGTGCTCGCGGGCTTCTTCAACATGGCCTGCCAGGCGTCCTTCTGCTTGTACTTCGTGGTGGGCTTCGCCATGTACTTGATCCAGCGGTCCAGCAGTTCGTAGTCGAGCTTGCGAGCTTCGACGACGGCGGCCATCTCTTTTTGCTGCGGTCCGGTGACCTCCCACGCGCCTTGCAGATAGTTCGAGGTCTGGAAGGCGAAGCTGCGCGACAGGTCGTTCGACAGTTGCGTGTTGGCTTCCTGCAGAATCTTCTGTTCGCGATCGAGGTCCTCTTCGAGCTTCAGGAATTCGTTGACGACGCTCTTCGGCGCCATCGGGTATTCCTCATAGATCGTGTTGTAGAAGACGCCGGCCAGCGCGTAATAATCTTTCTGGCTGATGGGGTCGTACTTGTGGTCGTGGCAGCGGGCGCAGGCGGCGGTGAGACCCATGAAGCCGCGGGTGACGACGTCGACGCGGTCGTTGCGTTCGTCGGCGCGAGTGATCTCGAAAGCGCCGTTGTCGTAATACCAGGGACCGAGGCCGAGGAAGCCAGTGGCAGGCAGGTACTTGTGTTTTTGCGCCCTATCCATGAGGTCGCCAGCGAGTTGAGCCTTGATGAACTCGTCGTACGGCATGTCATCGTTCATCGCGTTGATGACCCAGTCGCGGTATGTGTAAGCGTTGGGATAAGGCCGATAGCCGCGCGGGGACGGGTTGAGCGAACGGTAGTCGTCCTCGCCGTAGCGGGCGACGTCGAGCCAGAAGCGGCCCCAACGTTCGCCGTACTGTTCGCTCGCCATGAGCTTGTCGACAACCTTGGCGAACGCTTCGGGCGACTTGTCGTTTTCAAAAGCCTGGATGTCTTCGAAGGTGGGAGGAAGTCCGGTCAGGTCCAGCGAGGCGCGGCGGATGAGGTCGCGTTTGGAGGCCGGTGCGACCGGCTTGAGGCCTTCCGTTTCGAGCTTCGCAAGCACGAACTTGTCGATGTCGGTCTTGGGCCACGCGGTGTTCTTGACAGTCGGCACGGGGCTTGGATGCAACGGCACGAGCGACCAGAACTTGCGCATTTCGGGCAGGATTTCGAACTGGCCGGACTTGGCGGGCGTGGTTGT